>JBOHJU010000059.1:0-11407 GCA_050728755.1 Methylocella sp. | reverse complement strand
CCTTGAGACCGGCGTCGTCGTGATGCGCATGGAGGAAGGTCTCGATACCGGCCCGGTCGCGCTCGCCGAGCGCATCGCGATTGGCCCCGATGCGAATGCCGGGGAAATCTATGATAGGCTGGCCTCGATCGGCGCCGGTCTGATGACCCGCGCCCTGGCGATGCTGGAGCACGGCGGGCTTGCCTTTACCCCGCAGACGGAGGCTGGCGTTACCTACGCGTATAAAATCGACAAGGCGGAAGCGCGGATCGATTGGAGGAAACCGGCATCGGACGTGCACAATCTGATTCGCGCTCTGGCGCCATTTCCTGGCGCTTTTTTCGAGGCCAGCCTTGGTGAGCGATTAGAGCGGGTGAAGGTTTTTCGCACGCAGATCGCAGAAGGAGCCGGAATGCCCGGCCGCGTTCTCGACGATTGCCTTACCATCGCCTGCGGCGACGGGGCTCTCCGCGTTCTTGAGGTGCAACGCTCGGGCAAGGCGCCGATGCGGGCCGGGGAGTTTTTGCGCGGTGCGCGAATAGCCAAGGGAATGTTGCTCGCCTAGATGACCGATGCCGCGCTTTAAGCTTACCCTCGAATATGACGGCGCGCCCTTCGTCGGCTGGCAGCGGCAGACCAACGGGCTGTCCGTGCAAGAAGTAATCGAGAACGCGCTCGAAGCTCTTTGCGGTGAAAGAGTCACAATACGCGGCGCCGGACGCACGGATACCGGCGTCCATGCGATGGGCCAAGTCGCGCATGCCGAACTCGGCAAAGATTGGCGGAGCGATGTTTTGCGCGATGGTCTGAATGCGCACATGCGGCCGCACCCGGTCGCCATTTTGGCCGCCGAACGCGTGCCTGAGACTTTCGACGCGCGTTTCTCCGCCGTCCGGCGCCATTATCTTTACAGGATCATCAATCGCCGCGCGCCCTTGACGGTTTGGCGAGGCCATGCCTGGCTCGTCAAGCGAAAGCTCGACGCCGGCGTAATGCAAGCGGCGGCGCGTCCTCTCGTTGGCTGCCATGACTTCTCGACTTTTCGCGCTTCCCAGTGCCAGGCGGACAGCCCGGTGCGCACACTGGAAAGGCTCGATGTCATGCGGGCCGGCGAAGAAATTCAGATCAGCGTAAGCGCGCGGTCGTTTCTGCATACCCAGGTGCGCGCGATCGCCGGCTCGCTCGAACATGTCGGCTCCGGCAAATGGAGCGCCGCCGATCTGCAAGCCGCGCTTGAGGCGCGCGACCGCCGCCGCTGCGGCATGGTCGCCCCGCCCGAGGGTCTTTATCTCATTGGGGTGGACTACGATACCTTGCCGGGCGAAAGCCGCACGCGGTGAAGCGCGGCATTTTTTCACGGGAAGCGACGCCGATCGCGCAACGAACCTATTTCGCTTCGCTTCGCGAATTACCCAACAGGGGCAAGAATCTCACGTTCTCCTCGGCTCCGCGATAACCCCGCCTTCCTGCGGCCTATCGACCCCCGTGGTCAGCGGAAACGTAATCGGAAGATTCTTCTCCCGCCGCGCCGCGAGATAGGCGAAGGCTTGGGCTTCCATGGAATCGCTCGACCAGCCGAAGGCTTCCGCCAAAACGACCGGGCAAGGCAGTCGGTCCGTCAATTCCCGCAACAAGGTCTTGTTACGCGCGCCGCCTCCGCAAACAATCGCTAAGGAGGGGCGCGCCGGAAGGAGCGGCAGCACGGCCGCGATGCTGGCCGCGGTGAAGGCGGTGAGCGTCGCCGCCGCGTCTTCGGTCGCGAGACTCTCGACCGCACTGCCCGAAAAATCGCTCCGGTCGAGCGATTTCGGCGGCAGGGTTGAGAAAAAAGGATGCGCGAGAAGTGCGCACAAAACCGCCGCATCGGTCTTGCCACGAGATGCGGTCGCGCCGTCCCGGTCGAAGGCGGCGCCAAGGCGCTTCAACATTAAATCGTCGAGCAACGCATTGCCGGGACCTGTATCGCAGGCAATTGGCTCCTCGCCTGGCGCGATAAAACTTAAATTGGCGACGCCGCCGATATTGATGATCGCGACCGGCTGCGAAAAGCCCGCCGCGGCGGCAAGCGCGCGATGAAACACGGGCGCGAGCGGCGCCCCTTGTCCGCCTTGCGCCACATCGGCGGCGCGAAAATCATGAACGACTTTGATCCCTAATCTCGCGGCGAGACTCGCGCCGTCGCCGATCTGCACGGTCAGACGGCGGTCAGGCCGGTGCAAAACGGTCTGGCCGTGAAAGCCGATAAGATCGACCGTGGCGCGGTCGATAGAGTCTGCCGCGAGAAAGGCTTCGACCGCTTCCACATGACGGCTGGTGATCATGGCGTCGGCACGCGCCAAACAGCCCGGCCGCGCGCGGCGATCGTGGAGCGATGCCGCGTCCGCGATCGCGCCGCGCAGCAGCGTCCGGTCCGCTTCGGCATAGGGAAAAAATCCGGTGCGGCCAAGCGTGACGATCTCTTGCCCGTCGGTCTCGATGATCGCGACATCGACGCCATCCATCGAGGTGCCGCTCATCAGCCCTATCGCGCGGACCGTTTGAATTGGTTCACTCCCCCTGGTCTTCGGCAACGACTCTTTCCCGGCTCGTGACGCTAGGCAGACACGCTGCCTCGGACGTTCAAATTGAAAGTCGACGCTTCCAAGAAACCATCGTTTTTTTAATTAGTTGATTTTGGTGAGGAATTCTTGATTTTCGCACACCTGAGGCGCTGCTCCCGACCCACCGCGTAAGTTCCATCGACCGCCGCTAAGCGGAACTTTAATTGCGGCGTCGGGTTCCCTCCGATATCATCCGATCAGGTCGGTATCATCCCGAGCGTTAAAGTCCGGTACTTCGAAATATGGCAGGTTTTGGAGGTGACATGATGCGCAAGGTTTTGGTTACGGCGGGTGCTTCCGGTATCGGCAGGGAGATCGCCGCAGCATTTCTCGCTGCAGGCGACAGCGTCTACACATGCGATATCAACCGCGCCGCACTTGACGCCGCGGCACGCGACCTGCCGGGCCTGAAGACCGGCGTGTGCGATGTCGGCGACCGCAAGCAGATCGAAACGATGATGGCAGACGCGGTATCGCAACTCGGCGGCATCGACATCCTGATCAACAATGCCGGCATCGCCGGCCCGACCGCACCCGTTCAGGATGTCGATCCTGACAAATGGGAAGCAGTCCTCAAGATTGATTTGACCGGGACTTTCCTGATTACCAAAGCCGCGATCCCGCATCTGATCTCGTCGGGCAACGGCATCATCATCATCATGTCCTCGGCCGCCGGACGGTTTGGCTATCCCAACCGAAGCCCCTATTCGACGGTCAAGTGGGGACTGATCGGCTTCGTGAAGACGCTCTCGATGGAGCTCGGAATCCATAACATTCGGTCCAATGCTATCCTTCCTAGGGCGGTCGATGGCGAGCGGATTCAAAAGGTCTTCCAGGGCCGGGCGGACGCCACTGGCGCATCGCTCGACGCGGTGAAGGCCGAGGCTATGGCCAACCAGTCGCTTAAGTTTCTGGTGGACCCGAAGGATATCGCCGCGCTGGCCGTCTTCCTTGCTTCCGACGCCGCCAAGTCGATCTCCGGCCAGATCATGCCGATCGACGGCGACATGCAACGAAACTGAAAGCGGCGCTGTGCCTTCGCCGGCGCGGCCCATGAACGACCCGCTTTCGAACCAGTAGCGCATAGCTGCGCGTGAGGAGAATGAAGATGGCTGACAAAAGTCTGCGCGACCGGCTCATTGGGGCCTGGAGCCTGGTGTCCTACGAGGAACGACCGGTCGACGGTTCGCCGTCCTTTTATCCCATGGGCCCCACTCCGAAGGGGATCATCATGTACACGCCTGACGGGTTCATATCGGCGCAACTGTCCAAACCGGACCGCAAGCCCTTCGCCTCCGGCGACTGGTTCAAAGCGTCCGACCACGAATTCAAGGATGAGGCCACCAGCTACATCGCCTATACCGGTCCCTTCAACGTCGATGAAGAAAAGCAGAACCTCACCCACTCGATGTTCATTTCGCTGTTTCCGAACTGGATCGGCCAGACCCAGCCGCGCGTGGCTCGGATCGAGGGCGATCAGCTTTTCCTGAGCACGGCGAGCCCGATCTCGTCGGGCGGCAAGACCGTCAATTCG
Organism: Methylocella sp.; assembly: GCA_050728755.1. Lineage (GTDB taxonomy): Bacteria > Pseudomonadota > Alphaproteobacteria > Rhizobiales > Beijerinckiaceae > Methylocapsa. Next base: position 7,294 of record JBOHJU010000059.1, on the reverse strand, counting down.
CACCTCGCCTGGCGGCGCGCGGACGCTTCAACCATCGCACCGAAGTGACTGCGGTGACCGCCGCCGAACAAGGACACAAGCTGCATCGCATCGTCATTGTGGGCGGCGGCATCGGCGGTTTGGTAACGGCCACCCACCTTGCCCGAAGGCTAAGACGTTCGGGTAAGGCCGAAGTCTTGCTGGTGGATCGGCAACCGTGCCCATGTCTGGAAGCCCATGCTGCACGCGTTCGCCGCGGGAACGTCAGATTATGCCAATGAGAATGTCAGCTTCATCCCCCATGCGAAACTGACAGGCTACAAATATTGGCCCGGCGATTTCGGCGGCCTGGATCGCAAGACGCAGACGATCAAGCTCAAACCCACGCCTCTGCCGGCGGCGGGTGAGATGCTGCCCGCGACGACGATCCACTACGATACGCTGATCCTTGCGCTTGGCAGCCAGGTCAACGATTTCGGGACGCCCGGTGTCCTGGAGCACTGTCACTTCATCGACGACATTGGCCAGGCGACGGCGTTCAACGACCTGCTTCGCAGCCGGGTGGTTCTCGCGGCGAATGCGGGCGAGGACCTGTCCGTGGTGATTGTTGGCGGGGGCGCGACAGGTGTCGAACTCGCCGCCGAGCTGACCCAACGCATGGAGATCGTCTCAAGCTACGATAGTGATGTGACCCGGACCCATCTGCGTCTGACCTTGATCGAGACCACCTCCAGGGTGCTGGGGCCGTTTCCGGAGCGTATCTCACACTCGGTCGAGGTCAAACTTAGGGGTCTCGGCGTCGATGTGCGCACCGGCACGAAAGTGGTGGGTGTGGACGCGCAGGGCGTGTCGTTAGACGGGGATCGGCGCATCGAAGCCAGCCTCGTCGTCTGGGCAGCAGGCGTTAAAGGCCCGGACATGATGTCGAACCTCGACGGCGTGGAGATCAACAGGCGCGGGCAGGCCCAAGTGGGCGACACCCTGCAGACGCGCAACGACGAGCGGATATTCGCGCTGGGAGATTGCTCGGATCTTGCTGGTGCGGATGGAAAGTCACTTCACTCGACCGCTCAGGTGGCGCGGCAGCAGGCGCTGTTCCTGGCCAAGAGTCTGGCCAGCCATTTCAAAAGCGGCGCGTCGTTAGGTCACTTCAAATATCGCGACATGGGCAGCCTCGTGTCTTTGGGGCCGTACGCCGCCTACGGCACGCTCGGGTCCTATGGCTTTTTGAAGGGCGCTGCTTTCAAGGGCTGGCTGGCCCATATGGGACACGCGGCCCTTTATCGGATGCATCAGCTTGACGTTAACGGGCCTGTTCGGGGTGCGGTGATCTGGCTGGCCGCGAGGCTTCGCCGCATCGTCCAGCCACACGTGCGCACGAGCTGATGCGCATTGACCGTCCTTGGTCGCGCTAGCGCCAGTTGTGACCAGTGCCATGACCGCCTCTGGTGCTGAGCGGTCGTTATCGCAGCGCCAGCTTGGCGCCCAAAGACGGCGGCAAGCCGAAATTCAAACTGACCCACTACCCCTTTCCCTAAATCTCACGGCTTCGATAAATCCGGGCGGGATCACGCACCCTTATTGCAACGGCGCGATCCGTTTGCCGAAGGTTTCCTGTGAGGCGTGATTTTCGTCCCCAATCCGGTTTTCTCACCGTGCTCGTCGAGCGCGGCATTTTGCATCAATGCTCCGATTTGGCCTCGCTCGATCAAACAGCAAAGAGCGGCGATCTCGTTGCCTATATCGGGTTCGACTGCACCGCGCCTTCGCTCCACGCCGAACCAAATGACCACCATAAGAGAAGCGGCGGCGGCAAGCGACCAAAAGACGATCCGCGCAGCCGAGACATTGGCCGCCGCGCCCTCGCCATCGAGCCTCGCGCAAAGTCGCAGGCCTTCCGCTTGCGCGACGGAAATCACGGATTTCGAGACGGGCGAGCTTCGCGGCCGCGATATTGCGCAAGCGCAGGACGTGTTTTGGCCCATCGTCGCGGCGTATGTCGCCATAGGCCCAGGCGGCGAGAAAGCCCCCGTCCCTCGGTTCTCCGGGTTTCCCCGAATCACTTTGATGGCGATGGGCCATAGCGGGCCAGAAACAGCTCAACCGCTTCTTCGATATGAGCGCATTTTTTCTTCCCCTTGAAAGGCTCAAGGCCGGGCGCGAGGAGACCCAGAATCTGGTAGTTGGCGACAATTGCCCCGAGAAAGAGTTTGGCAGCAAGCTCGGGCTCGGGGCAACGCAACTCCCCGCGCCCCGTGGCGCAGCCGAGATAGCGGGCAAGCTCGCCGTAAACACGCCCGGGACCTTGTGCGTAGCAGATGTGGCCCAGCTCCGGCGCACGGATCGCTTCGGCGACCATGACCCGGTAGAATGACAGGGAATCGGCGCGGGTAAGGAAACGCAGCAAATTGAGCCCGAGTCTGCCGAGTACCTCACGCGGCGTGCCGTTCATATCCAGCTCGCCATCTTGTCCGCCGGTTATTCGCGCCGAGCGCCGCCGGACGATTTCCGCGAACAACTCCTCCTTGTTGCCAAAATGCCGGTACAGAGTCTCCTTCGACGCGCTCGCTCTCGCAGCGACGAGCTGCATGGTGGTCTCTGTGAATCCGCGCTCCAAAAAAATGCGTTCCGCGATCACAGCGATTTCTTCGCGCCTCTTCTGGCCCCGTGGCACGCGCCGCCAGGTCTTTTCGGCGGAACAGTTCATTAGGTTCCTTGACTCGACCGCATCGCTCATATAAACGTACCACTCGGTTCGGTTATTTCTAAGCCAATCCCGCATCATCACGTTGCCGGACGCTTTAGTCCGGACAGTTTACGCGAGCCTCGAACGGACGGCGATAATTCATGGCAGGCACGGTCTTCGACGAAGACGTACAAGGGCACGACGCTAACCATGCGCGCGCCGACCCCGGCGCCGAGAGACTCGAACACGATCGCGCCGAGGCTGGCGCCGGGGAGACCGTGCTCCCGGAGCAAGACGAAAAAAGCCGGCCTCGCGAACGGCGCGGCCGGGTATTTTTGGGCGGCGGCCTCATTTTCGGACTGCTGATTGGCGGCGGCGTTTATTATTGGTTTACAACTCGCAATCTTGAATGGACCGACGATGCTTATACGGACGGGCGAGCGGTGAGCATAGCGCCGCAGGTCTCCGGCCTCGTCGTTTCGCTCGACGTGACTGACAATGAATTCGTCCATAAGGGGCAGGCGCTCATCCATATCGATCCGCGTCAATATCAGGCTGACCGCGATTCCGCTAAAGGCGCGCTAGATATTGCGCAACACCAGCTCGCCGGCCAGATGTACGGGGCCGAGATCGCGCGCAAAAATTTTCCTGCCCGGCTGAAACAAGCGCAAGCTCAGCTTGCCTCCGCGCAAGCGGCCGAGGCCAAGGCTCAGGCCGACGATCGACGCCAGCGCAGTCTTCCCAAGGCGGCCACGACCCAGCAGGAGATCGACGCCGCCACCGCCGCTTGGCAGCAGGCGCAAGCCCAGGTGAAATTAGCCGAGGCCCAGGTGATGGAAGCCGAGCCGGTGCCGCAACAAATTGGCCAAGCCGATGCGCAAGTCGGTCAGCAAAAAGGCCAAACTGAGCAAGCCCAAGCGCGGCTCGATCAGGCGCTTTTGAACCTCTCGTGGACGGTCCTAACCGCGCCACAGGATGGCTGGATTACCAAACGCAATGTCGAAATGGGCAATTACGTGACGGCCGGGCAGCAAATTTTTTCAATCGTCACGCCGGAGGTTTGGATCACGGCGAATTTCAAGGAAAGCGAACTCGACAGAATGCGCCGCGGCCAGCCCGTGACAATCAAGCTCGACGCTTATCCGCACCTCGACCTCAGGGGTCATGTCGACAGTATCCAGTTGGGATCCGGCTCGAAATTCACCGCTTTCCCGCCCGAAAACGCGACCGGCAATTTCGTCAAAATCGTGCAGCGCGTGCCCGTTAAGATCGTCATCGACCAGGGTCTTGATCCCAATTTGCCGCTTCCGCTCGGAATTTCCGCGGTCCCGACGGTCGATGTGCAATGAGCGCGGTTGGCCAAGCTCGCGAAGTTCCATGGAAACCCAAGCACAATCCATGGGCAATCGCGGTTGTCGTCACGCTCGCGGCGTTTATGGAAATTCTCGATTCGACCATCGTCAACGTCGCCTTGCCGCACATCGCGGGCAGTTTATCGGCTAGCAATGATGAAGCGACCTGGGTGCTCACGTCTTATCTTATCGCCAATGCCATCGTGCTGACGATTTCGGGCTGGCTCGGCGCGGTAATAGGGCGCAAGCGCTATTTTCTGATTAGCCTAACTATGTTCACCGTTTGTTCTCTCCTATGTGGGATCGCGGGCAGCCTGCCGCAACTCGTCATCTTCCGGCTCATGCAAGGCTTTTTCGGCGGCGGACTGCAGCCAAACCAGCAATCGATCATTCTCGATACCTTCCCTCCCGAGAAGCGCTCTGCCGCGTTTGGCGTCACCGCGATCGCGACGGTCGTCGCACCCGTGCTCGGTCCAACGTTGGGCGGGTACATCACGGACAACTATAATTGGCGCTGGATCTTCTTCGCCAATTTGCCGGTGGGAATGATCGCGGTTTTTTTCGTTTGGGTCCTTGTCGAGGATCCGCCGTGGCACAAAAAAACATCGCGGTACGTAGACTACATAGGTCTGTCGCTGATCACGCTTGGACTCGGTTGCATGCAGGTCTTGTTGGACCGTGGCGAGGATGCCGACTGGCTAGGATCGCCCTTCATTCGGATCATGGCCATTCTGGCAGCGCTCGGAATCCTTGGCGCGATCGGCTGGCTCTTGATCGCCAAGAAGCCGATTGTGGATCTTGCCGTTTTCAAGGACAGGAATTTCGCGATGGGAAGCGTCTGCATGGCGGCCACCGGCGCTGTTCTCTACGCCGGCGCGGTGGTCATCCCGCTGTTCGCGCAAACAATCCTCGACTACACCGCCATTTGGGCAGGATTGCTCCTCTCGCCAGGCGCGATCGCCGTAATCCTGCTGATTCCGGTCATCGCCCTATTGATGCGGGTTGTTCAAACCCGCTTTATCGTAGCAGCCGGCTTCTTTTTCATGGGATGTGCGTTCGTCTACTCGAGCAGGCTCACGCTCAACATCGATTTCAAGACACTCGTTATCATGCGCTCGGCGCAGACCGCGGCGCTGGCCTTTTTGTTCGTGCCAATCAGCACTATCGCCTACGCGACCTTGCCGCGCGAGCTCAACAGCGATGCGACCGCGCTTTTCGTAATGCTCCGCAATGTCGGCGGCTCGATTGGAATTTCCGTCGCGGCCGCCATGATCACCGAGCGGACACAGGTCCATCAATCCTATCTCGCCCGGTGGGCTAGCCCTTTCCATCAACCTTTCAATGAATTGATCGCACGTTCCGAGCGCACCCTGACGGCGATGGGGCACGCGGCGAATGCGGCGCATGATATAGCAGTAGGACAAGCCTACCAGGTCTTTCGTGTCCAAGCCGAGGTGCTTGCCTATTCGGACGTTTTTCTCTTGGCGGCCACGGTGGCTTTCGCGGTCGTCCCTTTTTGCTTGTTCCTATCCGGCACGAAAGGCGGCGCCGGTGCGGCGCATTAGCGGCATTTCGACCCCTGCAAAAAACAGGATGTTGGCGGCAATGCTTGCCTTGCTGCCGCTGGCCGGATGTGTCTCCGTTGGACCGGATTTCGAGGCGCCGGACCCCTTGCTGCCAAGCGTTTCCTTCTTTGGCAAGCCGGGACCTTCGGCCGTCGCCGATCGCACGCCTGAGTCATCGGCGAATGGCGCTGTGTTGCCGGTCGATCCTAAATGGTGGGCGGCGTTCCGCGATCCGATCCTGACATCGTTGGCGAAGCGGGTCGCGGCGGCCAATCTCGATGTGATTTCGGCCACTCTTAAGCTCGCTGAAAGCCGGGCGCAACTCGGCGTCACGGCCGCGGCGGCTCTGCCCGCGATCAACGGCGATGCTTCCTACCAGCGCGAGTTGCTCAGCCAGAACGGCATTGTCAGCCTGGCCCAGTCCGCGCTGCCGCCGGGCAGGCCGCCATTCGTGGTGCCGCCGATTAGCATTTACCAACCAGAGTTCGACGCCTCTTGGGAGCTCGACCTCTGGGGCCACGTCAGACGCCAGATCGAGGCCGCCGGTGCGCAGGTCGAAGCCGCCAAAAATCAGCGCCGTGACATGCTTGTCTCGACCTTGGCCGAACTCGCCCGCGATTACATCCAATTGCGCGGGGTCCAGGCCCAGATCGCAATTTCAAACGAGAACCTCGCTACCGCCAACGACATCTTGCAGCTGACGAAGACCCGCGCGGCAAAGGGGCTGACGACCCAGCTCGACGTCGAAAACGCGGCGGCGGAAGCGGCGAGCATCAGGGCCCAGCTGCCCGGCTTGGAAAACCAGGAATCGATGGAGATCAACGCCCTAAGCCTGCTCCTCGACGAGCCGCCGGACTCGCTGCGGCGCGAACTCGCGCGGGCAAAACCAGTGCCGCCGGCGCCGCCCCGCGTGCCGCTCGGAATAGCATCCGAACTCGCGCGCCGGCGGCCTGACATACGCGCGGCGGAAGCTCAGCTTCACGCGGCAACCGCCGATATCGGCGTCGCCGTGGCCGATTTCTATCCGAGCGTGAAGTTGAATGCCAACAATGCCTACGCTGGGTTAAACGCACTCGATCTAAAGGATCTTTGGAAGGGGAGCTCGCTGCAATATGTGTTGGGGCCGAGCTTGTCGATTCCAATCTTCGACGGCGGCCGCCTCAAATCGACCTTGGAGCTGCGCGAGATCCAGCAACAGGAAGCGGCGATTACCTATCACAAGACAGTGCTTCAGGCTTGGCACGATGTCATTAATACGCTGGTTGCTTACCGGACCGAGCAGCGGCGCCGCGCGCGCTTGAAGGACCAGGTCGACCACTCCCGCCGGGCGTTGGCCCTTTCCCGGGCGCGGTACAACAATGGAGTTATCGATTTCATCACGGTCCTCGATGCTGAACGGACCTACTTGCAGGCCGAGCTGCAATATGTGCAAAGCACCGTCAATGTATCGACGAACTTGGTGCAACTCTATAAGGCGCTAGGCGGTGGCTGGGAGCAAACTTTCCCAGAGGCACCCGCCAACCTCTGATACCAACCGCCCGAGAACCTGACTCCTGGGGGGATTCCCAAACCGCCGCAAATGTGACTCGATGCGGCCCATCGTTGATTCGCGGAGCGGGCAGCATGTCGGCAATCGAGATGACACGTCAATATCTGAGTATTGCGCAGTTGCGGGCGGAGGCGGCGCGGGCGGCTGACGCCAAGCAGACGCG
>JBOHJU010000058.1:0-11498 GCA_050728755.1 Methylocella sp. | reverse complement strand
TACGAGGCAATTCTTGACGCCTGTTGCGACGCCTGGAACGCCCTGATGGCCAAATCCGAGCTCATTACCTCAATAGGAACCAGAAAATGGGCACAGGTCAAAACTTAGGGCGATTGGTATAAGGCGCAAACTCAGGTATTGCAGAAGGCTCAGCAATTATATAATTGTACGCCGATGTAAAATTCTCTATATGAGATAGATGAGATATCTTTTCTTTTTCTTGTCCAGAGTAGATTGGAACATTTCTATGTAAATACGCATAAGCGCCTGTTCGATACCAGGGCACATCGTATAACAATATGCCACATAGCGACGGCTCGCTATACATTGTAAATTCGAAGCTAATGAGGTCCGATCCGCGCGAGTTTATTCCCGCTTGACTGTTTTCCTGGCAACGGATTTTTTGATGCCCGGGTGTTTTCTAGCCTTGCTATCGTTGTGCGCGGCGGCGCGCTCGAGTTCGCTCTCAAGATCCTCGATCTCCGCCTTGCTTCTGAGCTTCGGACGTTCGGGATCGGTTCCTGTGACCGGCTGATAGGCGAGACTGTCCGGCGGCGGCCGAGTCTCGCGCACAAAATCCTTTGCCTCTGGGACATCGGCCCAAATTTTCGTGTGCATCAAGGTGTCAAGCGGCGAGCCGCTTGGCTTTGCCTCTTGCGCATGAACGAAAGGGCCGGCGCCAAGACAAATCCCGGCAAGCGCCAGCCTCAGCGGCCGCGCATAAGTGTGAAGGAGCCGGTTTTGTTTCATTTCAGCGTGCCGGTGCCTGACTTTGTTTGGTTGCCTAGCGGCACAATCCAAGTTTATTGTGTCGGAACCGCGACGAGACGCTGTGCGGATTTTGCCTTTCCGGAACCGGCTTTTTGCGCCGCGCGACAGCGTGGAAAATCCGATGAGCGCGAGAAAAATCAAGCGCGTGGGGGGGATCGAGCGCCAGCTCCCCCCGCCAGAAGCTGAACTTAAAACACGGGCCAATGCCGGTGCATCGGCAACCCCCGCCGCGGCCAAGCTTCTGCCAGTCGTAGCGGCTGAGGCGGCGGCAAGCCCTGATCGCGAAGCTCCCCCGCGAGGCCCTGCCGGAGATAGCCGCAGGGTGGCCGCTCCCGCCCCGGCGGCGCGGAAAGCTTGGCGTGAAACGGCGGGCGCGCCCGACTTTGAACGCTTGTCTTATAATTTGGCGCGGCTCGTGGAGCAGGGCGGCAGAACGCTCGCCGCGTATTTCCAACCGTCGCAAAGCAACGCGGCCAAAAGCAACCTGTCAAACGGAGTTGCCGATGCGCTTCGCTCGATCGGCCGCATTGCCGAACATTGGTTGAGCGACCCCGCCCGGACCCTCGAAGCGCAATCGTCCTTGACGGTTAGGTTTCTTGGCCTTTGGGCGCATAGTTTGCGCCGCATGTCCGGCGAATTCGAAAATCCGTTCGTGCCCTATGACCCTTCGGACAAGAGGTTCGCCGCCCCCGAATGGCGGGAGAGTCCGTTGTTCGATTTCCTGCGGCAGGCGCACGCCATCGTCTCGCATTGGGCCGAGGATCTCGTTCTGCGCTCGAACGATGTCGATCCGCACGTTCGCGACAAAGCAAAATTCTACCTGCGGCAAATATCGAGCGCCCTTTCGCCGTCCAATTTCCTCGCCACCAATCCCGAGCTCCTCAAGGAAACCTGGGCATCGAGCGGCGACAATCTCGCCCGTGGCGCGGCGCTGCTGGCGCAGGACATGGAGGCCGGCAAAGGCACGCTCAAAATCAGCCAATGCGATACCTCGAAGTTCGAACTCGGCGTCAATATCGCGACGAGCCCCGGTAAAGTCATCTTTCGTAACGATCTCGTAGAACTCATTCAATATGCACCTGCAACCGATACGGTTTTCAAGCGGCCTTTGCTCATCGTCCCCCCTTGGATCAATAAATTTTATATTCTCGATCTGAACCCTGAAAAAAGCTTTGTGCGGTTCGCGGTGGAGCAAGGCCTCACCGTCTTTATGATATCTTGGGTCAATCCCGACGCGCGCCATCGCGACAAGGGATTCGAAGCCTACATGCGGGAAGGCATATACGCGGGGCTAGATGCGGTTGAAAAGGCAACCGGGGAATCGAAGGTAACCGCGATTGGCTATTGTATTGGCGGGACACTGCTCGCCATGACGCTCGCTCATATGGCGCAAACCGGCGACAAGCGGATTACGAGCGCATCATTCTTTGCGACCCAGGCCGATTTCAGCCAGGCTGGCGATCTCAAGCTGTTCGTCGACAAAGACCGGTTGCCCGCGCTCGAAAAAAAACTGGCGGCGACCGGCTATCTCGAGGCATCGGAATTGGCTTTGACCTTCAACACGCTCCGGCCGGAAGATCTCATCTGGTCCTTTGTCGTCAATAATTACCTGAAGGGCAAACCCCCGGTTGCTTTCGACCTATTGGCATGGAATTCGGATTCGACAAGAGTGACCGCGGCCAGCCATCTTGCCAATCTGCGCCACTTCTATCTCGAAAACAGGCTCGCGAAGGGCAAGGCGAAGTTAGGTGGCAAGACCCTCGATCTTTCGAAAGTCACGCTACCCGTCTACCATCTGGCGACGCGCGAGGATCATATCGCCCCGGCGAAATCCGTCTTCATCGGCGCCAAGCTTCTTGGCGGCAAGGTCCGCTTCGTGCTCGCAGGTTCCGGCCACATAGCGGGTGTTATCAATCCGGCCGGCAAGCCGAAATATCAATATTGGCGGGGCAAGCCACCGGCCGGCGAGTTCGAGGACTGGTTTTCAGCCGCAACCAAACACAAAGGCAGCTGGTGGGTTGACTGGATCAAATGGATCAAGCGCCAATCGCGCAGACAAGTGCCGGCGCGCCTGCCGGGCGATGGAGAGCTGCGGCCGATCTGCGATGCGCCCGGCGAATATGTGCGGGTGCGCTATTGATGCAGTTAAGGAGAGGAAGGACGCCGGAATACAAATTTCCAAAATGGAAGCCCGTGATGCGATAAAGGATCATGCGTGCGCAGTAATCGCCTTCATCGCGGGATTATGCGTTGCGGCTTCGAATGGTTCATTCTTGTGGCGGCGCCACCCTTCCGGATGAGCGGTCGCAAAGCTTGGAGCGGGCGAAGGGAATCGAACCCTCGTGTGCAGCTTGGGAAGCTGCCGTTCTGCCATTGAACTACGCCCGCTAAATCGAATAGTCACGGTGCCTTATGGACGCGGCTTGGCACGTTTTCAGCACGCTGGATGCGCGTCCACAAGTGCGGCCAATTTGAGCAGAGGAGATTGCATTTGGCAACCTCCGTTTCCACATTTGGTGCTGGTTGATTGAGAGGAGCAAAGCGTGGCTGGACTGCTGAATGGGACGGTCGCCGGAGCGCTCCTTGGAATAATTGCCGGAGTGGTGGCTGGGATAACCGTTCTGGCGGTCAAGCGTCCAGAAATCTACAAAAAGCTCTACGGTGTGCTTTTGGTAATCTTGTTGGGTGCGCTTGCGGGGGCGGCTTTCTTGGATTTGAGTTATGAAACCGAATACGCCAGATTTATCGTTACGGCGGCAATTATTTATGTTTCGTTCTTGCGTGCTCTTCCGCTGTTGTTAGGCAAGGAGACACCGGTAAAGGGAGAGGATGATAAATAAACTCGCTATGGCTTTGATTCTAAGTATCCCGAAGGTCACGCGGATGAAACTTCCCCCTCTTCGCCGCGCCCCCCAAACGCTCTTGATACAGTAAGGATCGATGAGCGAAGGAGCTTCTAATTTTTTGGCGATGACTCATTGCGTATGCCCATTGGCCTTCGACTCCTCGAGCAGGAGCGTCTTAATGTCGCCAAGGATCATGGGGGGATCGAGCGATTGGTTCGAATAAATCTCGCGGACAAAGCCCCGCTTGTCGATCAAAAACACCTTTAAGAGATGATTTATGACCACGCCGCCACCGCCCGACGCCTCGCGATCGATGGAAATCTCCTCACCCATGTCGCGCAGTAAGGGTTTTAGGAACAATTTGGAATAGGTGGTGAGGAAATGCCAGGGCACGATGGCGGCGCTGGATTCGTAACGCCGCGCGAAATTCTTGAGCATGTCCGGCGTATCGTGCGCCGGGTCGAGACTCAGGAAGACGAGCCGGACTCGTCGGTGCAGTTCGGGGCGGGCGATGATCTCCTCGCGCATTTTCTCGAACGCGTCCCAGGCAAGCGGACAGCCGTTTGGATCGGCGCAATAGGAATAAAAAAAAGCAAAAAGCGTGATCGCGCCCGTCGTGTAGCGGGAGAGCGCGCGGGGAAACCGCGAGCCTTCGAGGACGATTCCCGCGGGCACGCGCTGAATATGGTCGAGCATGTAGCTTCCAGGCGGCGGCGGTGCCCCCGGCGGTCGCACCGGCGGTCCCGCGCGGAGCGGCAGGACGGCCGCCAAAATCCCCGCCGCCGCGATCAAACTCGTCCGACAGGGTCTGAAAATGCGCGCTCCCGTCGCACGCTTCCTCACCGCGATGCCGCGCGGGCCGGCATGTCGAGCGACGCTTTCTCGGTGGGGCCCGAAAATTTCATGTGATGCGGACGGCCGAGTTTTTGGCCAAAAAAATCGACCTCGAATTTGAGCGCCAAATCCTTGCCGTCCCAGCCGTACGCGCGCAAGACCTGCTCGTTGTCGGCGCCCTTCTTGTCCCAGCGCGAAAGCAGCGAGGAAGTGATGTAAACCCGCTTTCCATCAAAACTTTGGGAAATCATATTGACCTGCTTGCCGGTGACTTTCTCATAGATCTGCACCGGCTTTGTGGGGTCGGAAATGTCGAACAAATGGGTGGTGCCATCCATGAACGTATTGACCCACAAGGTCTTGGCGTCGGCCGCAATCGAAATATCGACGGGCAGCGGAATTTTTGCCGGATCGCCGATGGTAGCAACCTCCTTCGCCTGCCATTCATCGTTGGCGTCATGGCTGATGAGCCAGAGTTTCGAGGTCAGCGCCGAGGCGGTGATCGCCCAATCATCGCCCTCTTTCAGCGACCAGCGGATTTCGAGCGGCGCGCCGGGAACGGTGAAGATTTTGTCCGGCTGCATGGATTTGAGGTTCCACAGCACCATCGTGTTGCCGAAATGCTTCATCGCCTCGGCATCCTTGATGAGTTCGCCGAGGTCCCTCATGTAATTGTTCCAGCCGGTGAAGCTCGATGTCAATAACACATTCTTTTTTGGGTTGATGGCGATGTCATAGCCATAGCCGTCGCCGCCGTTGTCCGCTGGGATCGGGTGGGCGGATAAAAACTCCCCTTTGTTGTTGTAGATCGCGAGGCCGGTCACGCCGTCGCGAGTCTTATCGTTCGACAAACTACCGATTACCATGCGGCCGGGTATCGCGTAAAACGTGTGCGGGCCGACGTAGCCGGTCTTTTCGGTGAGGTCCGTGATCGTGTTGACAAGTTTCGGATGGGCAGGATTCGTGCCGATGTCGAAGATGAAAATCTTGCTGTCGTCGAGGCGTCCGGCCCAAAGATATTTGCGGTCGTCGGTGAAGCCCATGTGATGCGCCTCGCCGCGGCCGCCGACGGACACGCCGTCGATTACAGTGCCATAGGTTTTCGACTTCGGATCGACATCGATCGTGACAAGCTTATCGGACTCGTCGCCAAGGCCCTTTTCGCCGAGCGTCCAGACATGCAGATAGGCCTCTTGGCCCTTGATGAGCGCGGCGGTATAGGGCGAGAGGCAGGTCTCGTCCGCCCGCGCAACCGGCGCGGCGATTCCAAATGCGGCGGCGATGAGTCCCGCCATGAGTGCGTAGCGAACACAGCCCTTCATCTTTTTCTCCATTGTTGCGCCAAAGAGCATAGTACGTGATTTTAGTCGATCATTTTAAGGAGAATTTTTGAGAGCCTACAGGGTCTCATGTGTGGGGCTGAAGCGCGCAGCTTGGGGTTTGCTAGATAGGGCGCGACGCAACGGCCGCGAACCGTTCCTTAAGACGTAAAAACGGCGTCTCTATAAAGCGATACGATAGCGCTGCCAGGAAGATCGTTAGTAAAAGAGAAGCTGACGCCTGGAAAACTACGCCGTACCAGCTGGGCATAGCGACAATATGCTCTTTGGCTTCAGCAACAATCTGTATCGCCAAGAGGTGGAAGATATATAGTCCGAAGGAAATGCGACCAAGATAGATTAACTTGGAAGGAATGCTGCGTGTAATGCCAAGCACAGACAGCATTGCTGTGGCGCATCCTGATGCAATGAACAGGTAGCCAATGACGACAGATGGCCCCGATGTGGCCTGCCCGACGTATTTAGCCCGGAACCAATAGGCCGACGCGAACCACATCGATAGAGATACGGCGGCCAGCGACAACCGTATCTTCGTGCGGAAGCGCGGCGTGCTCCCGTTTAGGTACAAGGCAAGTGCCGCTCCGGCGGCGAAGTTCTCGAACTGTACAAAGCTGTTGGTCCAAATCGAAATGTCGGCGTCCGCGTGAATGCTACCAAGAATTATTTCGGCGAAGATCGCGAGCACCGCCATGAGCCCGCACACGCTGAAGAGCGTTTGATGCGAGGCAGAGCGTATAACAATGGGCCAAAATAGGTAGAACTGTTCTTCGATAGAGAGACTCCATAGCGGTGTCATTGGGTTGCTCGACCAAGCGGTGGCACCTCGTGCGAAATACCAATTTCCGCTCAGCGCAAGATACATGACAAGCATCGTCCAGTTGCCATAATCGCCCGGAGTCCTCGAGAATTTCGCAACGATGGCGGCTGCAATGCCGACACCAATACCCAAGAAATAGAGTGGCCAAATCCGCAGACCGCGGCGGATATAAAAATCGCCGATCTTGACGGTTTTTGTTTTCAATTTTTCGCGCAGGAGCAATTCGGTAATGAGGAAAGCGCTAAGAAAAAAAAATAACGGAAGCCCATCTCCGAGCATGTTCGCGGCAGAAGCCAGCACCTCCGCGATGCCTTTCGAAAAGTCAGCTTGGTAACTGCTTGCCTCACGTGGCGCCGTATGATGAAAGAAGACAAGCAGGAACGCTAAAAACCGTAAGGCATCGAGTTCTGGATAGTAGAGACGCTCCGTTTTTGAAAAATCGCCGCGTGCCGTAATTACCGCGCCGTTCGCGGAAATCGGGCAAAGGGTTGCGCCGACACCCCCGCCATTTTGCTCGACGATCACGGCTGGCCTTGTCCAGCGCAGGCGATCACCCCATAAGCGTCGATCCTTTGCCAAATGTATTTGCCATCGCCCTTCGTCAATTTGAAGAGCGGCTCGGGCAACAGCCATAGTTTCATTTCGATTCCGGCTGGGGGTTCCTTGCCGTGTTCGAGCGGCGCGATGATCCAAGCGGGCGCATCGCCTCGCGCGCAGAGCCGCCGCACGCCCTGTTGCGACAGTTGCGACCGATCGGCGCTCGCGGGCGCGCTCCAAGGCGCGAAACTCTTTTGGTCAGCGAGCCGCAAATTCATCAGAATTTGCATCCGGCGCCGCCATTCGGCGGCAAGAGCGGAGGAAAAGATTGTAGGAATACCCTGCACCGGTGAGGCCCATTGCGGCCGGCCAAGAAAAAACCAGGCCTCGCTCTGACCGTCGATCCAGAGCACTTCACCCTGGCGTTGATCGATCAGCCGCATGATGTCCGGCGGCGCGTGGCTTGCCTCCATCAAGCGTTGGACCGGCGGCAGGCGATCCCAAAGGAAAAAAAACGCCGCAAGCAAAAGAATCGCGCAACCTTTTTGCACAAGCGGACCGATGCGCGGCTTGACGATGGCAAAATAGACGGCAACGGTGCAAAGCGGAAAGGCGAGGACCTTTCTGATCAAGGCAAAATTAATGTTGCCATAACCCGCGGGCTCGGCCACGGCGAATTCCCAAAGATGAACAAAAATGCGGACGTCCCAAATCGTGGCAACCACGAGGGTGAATATCCCTGTCGCAAAGACGTATCTGGGTTTGAGCAAGGGCGCGAACCGCTTCGCCCCGAAATGGACGCAAAGGGCCAGGATCGCGGCGGGACCGGCGACGCCGAGTGCCGTGTTGAACGACCAGCACAGCACCAAAAGAGCCAAGACCATGCGTCCGCTTGGGCCACGCCGCCACAATTCAACGGCGCAGATGCCCAGTGCCATCGCCCCGGCCACCGCCATCAACCAAGCCGTGCGCCACGGCTGAACTTGCACGATGAGAAGCGACGAAAGCCAATCGCCAAAAATCGCGGCGATCGCTATGCCGCCTAAACCAACCACAATGCTCGCCGCAAGGATCCGCCGGACGCGGCCCTGCCGGAGGTTTGCGGCAATCGCAATCGTCGCCGTCTGGACGATGAGCGGCGGGAACGATTCGATTGGCCAAAGGCTTGGAAACAAAAAGGCGTTGCGCGATTCGTGCAAGCTCTGCAAAGATGGATCGAGCGCCGTGAAAAGCCGGTCCAGCAAAGGCAGGTCGAGGGCGCCGCCCAAAATCGGGAGAGTGCCGGCGCAGACGCAAAACCAAAACCAGCGCTTATCTTCCAAGCCGAGGACGGCAACCAAGACGCCAAACCCGGCGAGCGCCATGATTGGATGCAAAAGCGCCGCCGCGACAAGACAGCAAAGGCAAACAACGTCGCGTCTTGCCGCAAGCGCGGCGAGCCCGGCCAGCACGAAAGCCTCGGCAAAAGGGCGTGGAATGGCATTGAGTTCGGCAAATCCGAACGGATAGGGCGCACCATAAGCATTGGGCAGCAGAGCGGCAAAGATCACGACCACCCACACCGCGCCACCGCCTGCGAATTGCCGCGCGAGGGCACGAGCCGCGAAAAACCATGCGAGCGCCGCAACAACCGCCAGCACTTCCCCGGTCATCGCCGGTCCCGAAAGCGCGACCATCGCCTTCACGGCGAAGCGGAACAAGCTGAAGTCGAATTGGCCATCGTGGACGAACATCAGATCACGGCCGACACCGGATGGATCGAGATCGGCAACCGCGCGGCCAATATAGAGCTGAGGGTCTTGGATAATGCCCCGATAGGGACGGCCCAAGGCGAAGACCAGAAAAGCAATCAGGGGAATTGGCGAAAAGACTTTCGCGCGTAGGCCTGCCATTCGGGGAATCGCCGCGCTGGATTCTTTCGCCGCGGCGACAAGAGTCCTCGGCAGCCGGAAAAGCGCAGCCGGCAAGCCCCCCTCGCGCACCCTCCGCGCCGGCCGCGGACGCACGTCTATCGCCATGGCCGCCTCACGCCACTTTTTGCGGCACGAGACGCGCGCTTGCAAGGGCTTCCCTAGCGCCGGAAACACCGGCTTCGCCATATTCGGCATCCTCGTTGACTTGCCATACGTCATAGAGCGTCTGGCCCGCCAAAATATTCGCAGCGGTCAGCATGCCAGTCATCATCGCATGATCCTGATTGTTGTATTTGTGCATACCGTTGCGGCCCACGAGATGCAGCGCCGGAAACCGGCTCGCGAGTTCGAACCGGATCATCCGCAGATTTTCGAGATAGGTTTCATCGTAGACCGGATAGGCTTTTTTCTGCCGTACGACGCAGGCGTCGGTAACGTCTTCGCCGCGCAGCAAGCCGACGGCCGATATCTCTTGCTTGGCGAGCGCGATCAGATCCCCATCCGCCATGCCCCATAGATCGTCGCCCTCCGAGCAAAAATATTCGAGGCCGAGGCAGGTTGAGGTCGCGTCCGGGACCATCTCCGGCGACCACGACCGGAAGTTTTGTACCCGGCCGACTTTCACGCTTGGGTCATGGATGTAAATCCAGTTGTCGGGCCATTGGCGCTGCGCGAGGCCGATGAGGACAACGGTGAGAAAATCGCGGTATTTGAGCGCCCGCGCATGGAACAGAGAAAGCGGCGTGGGACTGAGCGCGGAAAGGAGTTCCCGAATCGGCGCCGAGGAGACGACGTGGCGCGCTTGAAAGATCTCGCTTGTTCCGTCGCCGCCGATCGTCTCGACCGTCCAAATCCGCCGCTCGGGATCAAAGCGCAGCTTTTCGAACTTGCGATCCATGAGAATGCGGCCGCCGGACGCCTTGATTTTACCGGCGGCGGCTTCCCACATCATGCCCGGGCCCCGGCGCGGATAACGAAACGATTCGATCAGGGTTTTCGCGCCGGCGCCGCCCCGCGGCTTAAATCCCAAGGAGCGCGTCACGCCATCAATGAGCGCCGTCGAAAGATTGAGCCCCTTGATTCGCTGGGCCGCCCAATCGGCCGAGATCTCATCGCAATCCATGCCCCAGACCTTTTCGGTGTAGGTCTCGAAGAAGATCGAAAAAAGCCGCTCGCCAAATTCATTGCGCATCCATTGATGGAAGGTCTTGGGATCGCGGACTGGAAACGCGCGGGCAAAGGCATAGGAGGCCAGACAGGCGATGCTCTGGGAAAGCCCGAGATTGCGCAGGGCCTCGAAGGCCTTCAGCGGATAGGCATAGAACTTGCCCGCGTAATAAATGCGCGACAGCCGCCGCCGGTCGAGGAAATCGTCCGGAAGGATCTCGTTCCAGAGCGCGACCACCTCGCGCGACTTTGAAAAGAAGCGGTGCCCCCGATATCGAACAAAAAGCTCTTGTAGGAGACGGTCCGGCTGATCCCGCCGACATAATGCTTGTCTTGTTCGATCACGACCGCGCCACGGCCGGCCTTGACGAGACAGTAGGCGGTGGTCAGCCCGGCGGGGCCGGCTCCGATAATCAAGGTGTCGATCGTCTCCACTATGCGCTCCACGCTGACTTTGCGGCGTGGAAGAGAACAGTTGAAGGTTAAGGCTGGACTGCAAGAATGAAGACGATTCTATCGAACCGGCAATATCACCTGGCATGAGGCTATTGTATCGAATTTGTAGATGATTTATTATTTTATATGCTATGTATGCCGTAATATGGTGAGTCAGTATTAACGAGAACGGTCCCAAGGGCGCAGGTGTCTCCCTTGAGCGGCGCCGGGGGGGTGGATTCCCAATCGTCAGACTCTCGCGTAGGATTCCATCATGAGCGACGCAGCTGTCGTCGCGCGCGCAACGCGAACGGAAATTGCCGCCGCGACGGATTCGTTCGCGGCACCATGCCGTAAATTCATTTTGCGGGGGCGTCCCTCTTCGGCGACCCGCTGGTTTGGCCGTCAACCCTCGCCCGCTGCCGCACCGGTAGCTAGCCGGCGAGCCAGCCTTGGTCCGGGCAGCGAGGCCCAAAGCCCGGGCGGCAGCCGAGCGGCTTTTTGCCCGCCCGCGCGCCGCCCTGCTTCGATGTGCTCGCGAGCGGCTATTATGCGCCAATCTCCAGCGCCAAGTGAGCGAGCGGACGGGCGTTGTCATTTGCCATTCCTTCAGTTCATCACTCGCGCCCCGCGCCGAACAAGCGAAATACTCATGGAGGGGTTATTAGCGGCGCGAAAGGCGCCACCGTATCCCGCCGCCGGACTTTTCTGGCCCGGTGCCCGCTCGTTGCAAAAAGCGCCCGGTTCAGGGTACTGCACATGGCCGCGTTAACGATGTTTCCAAATGCGTCCAGCCGTGCGGTTTGAATCCTAGCGTTCCGGTTGTAAAGTAACCTGG
>JBOHJU010000057.1:0-11526 GCA_050728755.1 Methylocella sp. | reverse complement strand
GGCCGCGCGGTCCATCGCCATCGCCACGACAGCGGTATCGTCGACGTCGGGATAATAGGCGTTGGCATATTGAAACGCCCAGCCGCCCGGCCGGACATGCGGTTTTTGCGCCGCCCAATCGCCGGCGACACTTGTGACTTGCAGGGGTTCGAGCCAGGCAAGCGCGGCGCGAACACGCGGCGCCATGGCTTCCCCGCCGGCTTCCATCAGGGCGTGGCAGGCAAGCCCGGTGTCCCACACCGGCGAGACACAAGGCTGGCAATAAGCCTCGCCGTCATGAACGGCGAGCAGCTTGTCGATCGCATTCAGGACCTGGACCATCTTCGGATCTTGCCTTTGATAGCCGAGCGCATCGAACATCATCGCCGAGTTGGCCATCGCGGGAAAAATCGCGCCGAGTCCGTTCTCGCCGTTCAATCGCTCCTCGACGAACGCAACCGCCTTGCCGATCGCGCGCCGGCGCAAGGTTTTGGGAAAATACGGCTCCGACCAGCGCAAAACCTTGTCCACTCCGGCAAAAAGCGCGGTCCAAGGAAATTTCTGGTGTGGCGCGGCGGGCCAACGGCGAACCTTGTCCGGCGGTTCGATGAAGAGTTCGTCGATCGTGACATTGCGCGGATTCCTTGCCCCCGGCTTCAAGGCGATCACAACCATAAGCGGAGCGAGAACCGTGCGGCTCCAGTAGGAGATTTTGGTTATGTGGAAAGGAAACCACCGCGGCAAAAGCATGATCTCGACCGGCATGACCGGCACGCCTCGCCACGGCACCGCGCCGAACAGCGCCAGAAGCGCGCGCGTGAAAACATTGGTGTTCGCTGCCCCGCCATGCGCGCGGATTGCCGTGCGAGCGCGCCGCATGTGGTCCGCCTCGGGCGGATCGCCAACCGCCTTCAGCGCGAAATAGGCCTTAACGCTGCTGCTGATGTTGAAGGCGCCATCGGTGAACAGCGGCCAGCCGTCATGCGCCGCCTGTTTGCGCCGGAGATAGGCCGCGATCTTGACTTCGAGCCCAGAATCGGCCGGTTCGCCGAGATAATGCTTAAAAAGAATATATTCCGCAGGAATTGAAACGTCTGCCTCCAGCTCGAAAATGAAATGCCCGTCCTCGCGCTGCGCCGCCAACAGCGCTTGCGTTGCCCGGGAAACTGCCGCTTCGATTTCGGCGATGGCCGGGTCCGCCACGGTAGCAGGTACCGTTACGCCATCCATATCTTCCATCCGCGAAGCCCCCTTTTTTAGTGCGATGGCACGATCAGATCGGCCGCCCGATGGCCGGACTGGATCGCCCCTTCGATCGTCGCGGGCAATCCCGTCGCGATCCAATCTCCCGCGAGCACCAGATTGGCATAAGCCGTCCCCGCGCCGGGCCGCCGCGCGTTTTCGCCGACCGTCGCGGCGAACGTCGCCCGCTTTTCCTTGACGATTTGCCACGGCGGGAGAGGCTTTTCAATCCTTGCCACTTCTGCGGCTTCCGCCCAAATGGTTTCGGCGAGTTTTTCGCGCGGGACTTCGAGGAGGCGATCGGCGCTGCTGATCGTGACCGACAGCCGGCCGGGAAAGGCAAACAGCCATTCGATAGTCCCATTCACAACGCCAATGAGAGGGGGCAAATTTTCCGGCGGAGCGATCTTGAAATGGGCATTAACGATCGCGCGGTAAGCGCCGGGCGTTTGCAAACCTGGCACAAGGTCCCTCGCGGCATAGGGCGGAACCGCGAGAACGACTTTGTCAGCCGCGTCGAGTTGCACCAAATCGTCGCCGAAATCGAGGGCGGCGGCGCGGCCGTTGGCAAATCCTATCTGCCGCAGCCTATGGTCGAACCGGATCTTTACCCCGCGATTAACGAGATAATCGAGCGCCGGCGCGATGAACGCGGCGGCGAGGCCTTGCGCCGCGACCAACGGGCGGCAGGCGCGCCCTCCCTTGGCGAGGGTTTCAAGGACCACGGCGGCGGCGAGGCGGGATGAAGCTTCGGCAGGCTCGGTGTTCAGGGCGGCAAGGAAAAACGGCCGCCACAGCCGCTCGTAAAGCAATCCGTCGCAGCGCATGACCGCGCGGATCGGTTTGTCCCTGCCGGGAACAATAAGCCGCAGCAGGCCAAGATAATCGAACGGGCCCGTGCCCGGCACCCGCCGGGAGGATGAGAAAATCCACCAAGGAAGCCGCCCTGCGTTCGGGCGTAAGCGCCAGCGCTCCTTGGTTGCGAGATCGACGAAAGCAAACTCGGCTTCCGGCGGCCCCGCTAATTGGTCCTCGCTTCCAATCCTCATCAGGAATTCTCGCGCATCGTGATTTCCGGACAAAAGCAAATGATTGCCGTTGTCGATCGTGAGCCCGAGCGCGGGATCGTAAAATGAGCGGCAGCGCCCGCCGGCCTGCCGTGCGGCCTCGTGCAGCACGACTGCGCGGAGACCGCCGGCAAGGCGCACCGCCGCCGCGAGCCCGGCAAGCCCCGCGCCGACGACATGGACAGCGGATTTATTCATAAAAAGGAAAAACCGGCTTGCTGGCGTCCGCGAATCCCTTCTGGCCGACGGCGATCAGAATGTTGTTAGCGCCCCGGTTCTTATGCTCGTCCAGACACGCAACCAGAACTTGGCACATTCCGTTTGCTCAATCCACAGGCCGAGGTTTCCTTGGCCTCGTCCGGCGCCAAGGTCACTATAAACCGCTATTCATCGGCCGTGGCGCCGCTCCGGCGACGATACCGCTCGCACGCCAAGCCTGACTTCGAGGCAGGTTTATTGCGCTTTCTCCTTCATCCACCGTATCGCGTAGGGTTCGGAAAACAGGCGGGCGGAGAGGTAGGCGGACGGCCGGGCGGGGGAGGCGAGGAACTTATCGACCGTGGCGGCTTTAGAGTCATGCACCCAGGGGCGCCGTGCCAGCTCGCGGTCGTTGAGCCAGTATTGGCTCCAGTCCGCCGTGGTTTCGATGAGCTCGCGCGCATAATCCGGGCCGTATTCCAGCGCACCTTCGACGACGACATCGATGTAGGATTCGAGCAGCGGAAAGCTCGCATCCGGTTCCGGCAGGCCTTCGCCCGGCACACCGCCCTTGCGTACGGGAACATAGACCCAGATATGGCCCGCTTCCGGCAGGCGCTGCCAAGAGACCGCCTCGATATCCTCGCGCGGCACTTCCACCCGGGCATAGCCCACCTCGCGCGCGTCGAACTTCGTCATGTCGTCGCCCTCGACCGCATAGAGCACGCCGTTGATCGTGCTCGCGCTCTCGCCCGGATGCGGCTTTCGCAGGCCAAGCGCGGTGAAGCCGGAGGGCGAACGGTCATTCCAGGTGCGGATGAAGCCAAAGGCCGCGGAGACGCGCGCCGGAATCGCCGGGATCGGGGCGCTGGCGGTGGAATTGCGGGACGCGGTGTTGATCAGCGATCCGTAGCCGAAGATGAACTGGGTGGGGGCATCGGGCAATTTTTGGCCCCACCAGCCGGCAGCACCAGCGCCACATGGCAAGGCGGCGACGCTCGCGGCCGCGAAAGCCAGCGCAATCATATGCTTCGGCAGCACCGGCCGGCCTCCGCGTCGGGCCAAGGATCGCTTGGACCTACGTTCCCCACGTCTCCCAGGGCCGGCGTGAACGCTACCATTTTGCCGAGGTGCCAGCAAGCCGAATGACTGCTTCCGGGAAGCTTCCGTCCGCCGGCCCGCCGCGCGGCCTCATGCAGCACATTTCGCGAAGTCCTCGGGCAAGTCGGCGGCGAGCCGGCGAGCCCCGCGCCGGCGACATGGATAGCGGGTTCATTTATTAAAGGACGCCATAACGCAAAAGCGCCAGGGCGACGCGATGGCGGGGTGTGCGAATCGTTTGGCGCGGTGCAGCGAAACCGCGTCTTTCCAAGCAGGCGAGAATGACCCGGTAGACGTCCGCCATGATTCGTGGCGCGCGGACGCTTGCGCGGGGGCACCGCGCCATGATCCGGCTTGCCTCGCCGAAATGCTCCTTTGCACGCGCGATGACTGGAGAACAGGCCCGGCCCAGCGCCGGATTGGCGAGAACCGCGCGCGGCTCCGCCTCTACAATGCCTGCCGCGCGGAGATCTTCGCGCGGCAGGTAGAGTCGGCCGCGGGCCGCGTCCTCGTCGAGATCGCGCAAAATGTTGGTAAGCTGGAGCGCGCGGCCAAGATGATGCGCGAGGGATCGGCCTTCCGCTTCCGGCATCCCAAAGGTGCGCGCGGAAAGGCGCCCGGCCGCGCTTGCCACGCGGTCGCAATAAAGATCGAGCGTGGCCAGATCGGGCGCGCTTATATCAGTGGCGACATCCATCTCCATGCCATCGATCACGGCGCAAAAATCGTCCTGCCACAGATCGAAGGCATAGATTGCGTTGGCGAGGCCTCGCAACCCGGCGCGTGCGGTTTGTTCGCTCCCGCCAGCATAAAGCGCGGAGATATCGCGCCGCCATTGTTCGAGCGCTTGCCTGCGGACTTTCCGCGGGCCAGCTCCATCGGCGATGTCATCCACGGCGCGGCAAAAAGAATAGATTTCAAACATCGCTTGGCGGCGCGGGCGCGGCAGAATACGCATCGCGGCATTGAAGGAACTGCTGCGCGCGCGCGCGGACGCCTCGGCTGACTCCGCGGCCCCGGACGCGCCGCTCATGCGCCACCGGCCGGCGTCGCCGCGACACGCCGCGGCCGGATGAACGCCCGCAGCCCATCGGCAACGCCGATGCTCGACCAGGCGAGGGCGCCGGATTTCGTCAAATGCACCGGTTCGCTCAACGGATCGCGTTCGAGCAGCAGGGCATTGAGCTTGCAAGCGAGGCGCGTGATCACGGCGGTCTCTAGGCACAGGCGGAAGTCGCGGACCTGGGCCGGAAGGCGGCCCCCCAACTCGATCAGCGGCGCTGTCCGGCGAGCCACACCTTGCAAAACCGCGCGCAGCTCCGGCGAGGCTTGCGCGGCGCCGAGCGCGTCCGGCCGAAGGTTTTGTGCGGCAAGCGCATCTTGCGGAACATAGACGCGATCGAGGTTGCGATAGTCGGTGCCGCAATCTTGCAAATGATTGATAATTTGCAACGCCGAGCACAGCGCATCCGAGGCGGCCCAAGTGGTCTCGCTCTCGCCATGCACATCGAGAACAAAGCGCCCGACCGGCGCCGCCGAATAGGCGCAATAGTCCATTAATTCGGACCAATTCGCGTAGCGGTGCTTGACGGCATCCATCCGGAAAGCGCGCAGCAGATCGAGCGCGTGACGCGGCGAAAGCTTTTGCCTGGCGAGAGCCGCGCGCAGCGGCAGCGCGGCTTCGGCTGCCTCGCTTTCCCCAGTCAATGTTGCCTCGAAAAGGTCGAGCAAGGCAAGCTTGGCCTCCGGCGCGAGCGAAGGGCTGTCGGCGACGTCGTCGGCGCCCCGGGCGAAACGGTAATAGGCAAGAATTGTGGCGCGATGCTTTGGCGCGATGAGCACGGAGGCGACGGGAAAATTTTCTTGCCAGTGCGTTTTCGAAGGGTTCACCGGCAAGCCTTGCGTCATCGCAGTTGCCCGTTGCCGCGAAACCACGCCAAGGCCTCCTTAAGCGCTTCGGGATAGGGCCGCGCCTTGTAGCCGAGATCGCGTTCGGCCTTCGCCGAGCTAAAGAACATAAGGTGCTTCGACATGCGCAATCCGTCGATCGTCAGGAACGGCTCGCGGTGCGTCACATGTGCCATGGCTTCCGCCGCGAGCGCAAACGGATAAACCAGCGGGCGCGGCAGCCGAAGCGTGGGGGGACGGCGGCCGCACATCATCGCGATTTGGCCAAGGAACTCCGCAAGCATCACGTTTTGGCCGCCGAGGATATAATGTTCGCCGGGCTTGGCATGGTGCAAGGCGGCGAGATGGCCGTTTGCGACATCGTCGACATGCACAAGATTGAGGCCGGTGTCGACGAAACCCGGAACTCGGCCGGACGCCGCCTCGACGATGATCCGCCCGGTTGGCGTCGGCTTCTGGTCGCGCGGTCCGATCGGGGCCGTCGGATGCACGATGACGGCTGGCAAGCGATCGCGGGCGATCATCGTTTCGACGATCTGCTCCGCGGCGACCTTGCTTTGCTTATAAGCCCCGATCGCGCAGGATTCGCTGAGCCGCATCGTCTCGTCGGCCTGTCCGCCGTCCGCCGCGTACGCGATGGTTGCGGCGCTGCTCGTATAGACGATGCGCTCCACTTCCGTCGCCAGCGCCGTTTGCATAAGAAGTCTCGTCCCCTCCCGGTTGTTCCACATCATCTCTTGCGGATTGCTGGCAGAGAGGCGGTAGTCGGCGGCGACATGGAACAGAAACCGCGCGCCCGCCATGGCCCGCGCGGCCGCGGCCGGATCGCGCATGTCGCCTTCCACGATCTCGACGTCGAGACCGGCGAGATTTGTCCGCTTGCTGGTCGGCCGCACCAAGGCGCGGACCCGATAGCCGGAGCGGATCAGGGCAGCCGCCACGGCGGACCCGACGAAGCCCGAAGCTCCCGTGACCAGAACCTTGTCGCCCGCCACTCCCCCCGACCTCCGCGCAAATTTCCAAAACCGGGTTGCTCGCCTCGCCAGCCCGGGACTATCAGGTAATCATGCGGTCCCGGCAATGGATTTCACACGATCAATTTACCATTGCTGAAGTGGACGCAAACGCCGCTTGGGAGTACGCCATAATAGGGAGGTCTCAACCGGACATCTTTGTGAGAGTTGGGCAATGAACGAACTCACCGCCTCCATGACGAAATCGGCTCCTCGGGAGCAACCGCCATCCCCGCGCGCGCTTTTGCAGCTCGCGCCATACCTTTTGCGCTACAAGCCGCACATTGCGGCTGCGCTCCTTGCGGTGATTGTGGCGGCGGCGGCGACCTTGGCGGTGCCGCTGGCGATCCGGCGGATGATCGATTTCGGCTTTTCGGCCGCAAGCGCGGGCTTGATCAACTCGTATTTTCTTGGCCTCGTCGCCGTCGCCGCGGTTTTGGCGGTGGCCTCCGGCTCGCGTTTTTATTTCGTGACGACGCTCGGCGAACGCGTCGTAGCCGATCTCAGGACGGATGTGTTCAAACATCTTTGCTGTCTCGACGCGGCCTTTTTCGATACCGCCCGAACCGGCGAGCTCATGTCCAGGCTCACCGCCGACACGACTCAGATGAAGTCCGCCTTCGGTTCCACGGCGGCGGTCGCGCTACGTAATTTTTTCTTGTTCGCCGGGGCTATCGCCCTGATGGTCTATACGAGCCCTAAACTTTCCGCCGCCGTGCTGATTGCGATTCCTATCATCGTCCTGCCGCTCGTTGCGTCTGGCCGCCTGGTCCGCAAGCGGTCGCGCACGGCGCAGGATACGCTTGCCGGGGCGAGTGCCTATGCCGCCGAAAATCTTGCCGCCGTCCGGGTGATGCAGGCTTTTGGCGCCGAGCCCGCCACAGGCCGCCATTTTGGCAGCGCCGTGGAGGACGCCTATCACGCCGCCCGGAAGGCCGCCTTTGCCCGCGCGGGTCTCACGATTGTTGTGATATTCCTCGTCTTCGCGAGCATTGTCGGCGTGCTTTGGTTTGGCGCGCGCGACGTTCTCGCGGGCCGCATGACTGGCGGCCTTTTGTCGCAGTTCGTGCTCTACGCCATTTTGGCCGCGGGCGCATTGAGCGAGTTGAGCCAGGTGTGGGGCGAAATATCCGCCGCCGCCGGCGCGGCCGACCGGATCGCCGAGATTCTTGCCTTGCGGCCGACGATCGTGGCGCCGGTTCCAGCCGCTGCGCTGCCCGTACCGGGCCGGGGCGAAATTGCCTTCGAACATGTCGATTTCGCTTATCCGGCAAGGCCGCAAGACTCCGCCTTGCACGGCCTCTCGTTCAAGGTAGCGCCCGGCGAAACGGTCGCCATCGTCGGGCCTTCGGGCGCCGGCAAGACGACCTTGTTCCAGCTCCTCTCGCGGTTCTACGATCCGGTCTCGGGCCGCATCTTGCTCGATGGCGTCGACATCAAAAGCGTCGATCCGGCGGAGCTGCGGCGGCGGATCAAAAGCGTGCCGCAGGACGCGGTGATCTTCGCCGCCTCGATCGCCGATAATATCCGCTATGGCGTGCCGGAGGCGAGCACTGAGGCCGTGCGCGACGCGGCAAGGCGGGCCGCCGCCGACGATTTCATCCACGCTTTGCCGGACGGATATGCGACGCTCGCCGGCGAACGCGGCGTGACCTTGTCGGGCGGGCAGCGCCAGCGGATCGCCATCGCGCGGGCGATTTTGCAGGAGGCGCCGGTGCTGCTTCTTGACGAAGCGACGTCCGCGCTCGATTCCGAGAACGAAGTCATGGTTCAGTCCGCGCTCGAAAAAGTGATGTCCGAGCGCACAACCCTTGTCATCGCGCATCGGCTGGCGACAGTCCTCCGGGCCGACCGGATTCTTGTCCTCGACAACGGCCGGTTGATCGAGGAAGGCACGCATAAGTCCCTTGTCGCCAAGGATGGCCTTTACGCCCGCTTGGCAAAACTTCAATTCGAAACCGGCGAGGCAGCGCTCAAACTCCGCGAGACAGCAGCAGCCGAGTGAAGGCTTCGGAGGGCAGGATTTACCAAGCCGCGCCGGAATGGTCTTCAATCCCCCTCATGCGCGGCTTTTCGCCTGTCGCTTCGGATCAAAGGCTCATAGAATGGTGGCATGAGCGACCAAATCATGAAGCTAATCTCGTACCACTCTATTTGCGTGCGCTCGCTGGCCGCCGCCGCTGGGGGCTTTTTCGTTGCGCCAGTGGCGGCGGCTTGCCCGCCTGCGGCGCTCGGGGTTGCCCGCACCTTGGAGGTGGCTACGTCCGGCGGCCTGCAAGTCGGGCTAAAAACCTATCCGCGAACCCTGGCGCTCAATGATCGTGAAATCGTGCTCACCTTCGACGATGGGCCGGCGCCGCAAACCACGCCAAGGATTCTCGACGCGCTAGGGGCGGAATGCGTGAAGGCGGTTTTTTTCCTCGTCGGCCGCAACGCCGAGGCCTTGCCCGCTTTGGTCAAACGGGAGGTGGCGGAGGGGCATACTGTTGCGCATCATACGTTTTCGCATCCCGCCGCAACCTTGCGGAATTTAAGCGAAAGCGCGGCGCAAGAGGAGATTTTGCGCGGTTTCGAAGCGGACGACAAGGCTGCCTACGGCACTACGAGCGGCGCGCCAAAAGTGCGGTTTTTCCGGTTTCCGGGCTTTGCCGATACGCCGGAGCTCGTGGCCTGGCTCTCGGCCCAAAACATCGCGGTTTTCGGCGCCGATTTTTGGGCCTCGGACTGGGTGACTATGACGCCGCAGGCGGAACTCGCCTTGATCCTCTCGCGGCTCGAAAAGGAAAGGCGCGGCATCCTTCTCCTTCACGACACAAGGGAGCAAACAGCCGCCATGCTGCCAGGTCTCTTGCGAGAACTCAAAAAGCGCGGCTATAAAATCGTGGCTCTCGCGCCCGGCACGGAGCCTGCGCCGACCCGCGCGGCTCCGGAAGGGTGGACGTCGGCGACCGAAAAGATTATCGCGGATGTGTTTGCCAAGGCTCACGCGGCCAAGCCGCGCGGCCCGGCCAAGGAAGGCGCGGGACCGGAGCCAACCGGGCCGAGGGGCAACCCTTCGCCCAAATAATATGTAATCAATAATGGTGCGGCCAAGAGGACTCGAACCTCCACTGGTTGCCCAACTAGCACCTCAAGCTAGCGCGTCTACCACTTCCGCCATGGCCGCATCGCCCGCGCGGCGGAAGCCTTGAGTGCCCCCGCGTGCCGCCGCGTCGTCTAACAAATCGGCGCCGGAGTGGCAAGACAGCTCACCTGCTCCGGCGTGCCCTGATGCAGGTCTTCGGCTATCATGGCGCATGCGATTTGAGAAACCGGCGCTCCTCATGCTGCACCGCGACGCCGCCCCTATCGAATGGCAGATTTCGGACCCGCTTGTGCCGTATGCCGATGCCATGGCCTACATGGACGCGCGGGTCGCGGCGATCACGGCGGGCACTGCGCCGGAATTGATCTGGCTGCTCGAACATCCTCCGCTCTACACGGCGGGGACATCCGCGCGGACAACGGATCTCGTGGAGGCGCGTTTTCCCGTGCATAAAAGCGGCCGCGGCGGACAGTTCACGTACCATGGGCCGGACCAGCGGGTTATCTACGTCATGCTCGATCTCAATCGTCGGAACCCGGATCTGCGCGCTTTTGTTTGCGCGTTGGAAGCCTGGATCATCGCGGCGTTGCGCACTTTCAATGTCACGGGCGAGCGGCGCGCGGGCCGCGTTGGCGTCTGGGTTTCAAGGCCCGAGAAGGCCCGCGGCAAAGGCGGCGAGATCGCCGAGGACAAGATCGCGGCGATCGGAATCAGGGTCCGGCGCTGGGTGTCGTTCCACGGCATAGCGCTCAACATCGCGCCGGACCTTACGCATTATTCGGGCATCGTGCCTTGCGGCATTTCGGCCGCGCATTTTGGCGTGACAAGCCTTCGCGATCTTGGCCTGAAGGCCTTGATGAGCGAAGTCGATGCGGCGCTCGGCCGCGAAGTCGAGCCTATTTTCGGCCAGGTAATCGCAAGTCTCTGAAAACGTGACTCGTTGTGCGGGGCGGCGATCATTTCGTTTTCTGGCGTCGCGTCCGCTGACGCAAGCTTTCCGCGGTGATGTAGAGCAGCGGAATAATGAATATCCCAAAGGCGGATGCAGCGATCATGCCGCCGAACACCGGCGTGCCTACCGCATGGCGCGTGGCGGCTCCGGCCCCCCGCGCAATAACGAGGGGCAATAGGCCAAGGATGAAGGCGAAACTGGTCATCATCACCGCCCGAAACCTCAGGCCCGCCGCTTCAATGGCGCTCGCGTTGATGTCTTTCCCTTGCCGCCGCTGCTCCACCGCAAACGCAACGATTAATATGGCGTTCTTTGCGGCAAGAGCGATCAGCACGACGAGTCCGATCTGTGCGTAGACATCAAAGCTCAGCCCCGCCAGCACCACCGCGACGATGGCGCCGAGCACCCCGACGCTGACCGACAGCAATGCGGGAACCGGAATGTTCCAGCTCTCATAAAGCGCAACGAGAAACAGATACGCGAAGAGAATGGCGAATCCGAACACGATGGCCGTGCGTCCGCTCGCCGCCTTTTCCTGGAGCGCGGTCCCGGTCCATTCGAAGCTGTAGCCCGCCGGCAGGGTTGCGGCGGAGATGCGCTCCATCGCGGCGAGCGCCTGGCCGGAACTGTACCCAGGCTTCGGCGCACCGTTCACAATCGCCCCCCGGAATCCGTTGTAACGCACCACCGTTTGCGGCCCCTGCACGAGCTGCGCCTCGGCCAGGGCGCGGATCGGGACCATCGCCCCTTGGGCGTTGCGGACATAGACCCGGTAGATATCGTCCACTTTATCGCGAAACGGCGTATCGGCCTGGACGTTGACCTGCCATGTACGGCCGAACACGTTGAAATCATTGATGTAGTAGCTGCCGAGCGTCGATTGTAAGGCGTTGAAGATGTCGGTGATTTTGACCCCGAGGATCTGCGCCTTATCGCGGTCGATATCGAGATAGATCTGGGGCGTGTCGGCAGCGTACGTGC
>JBOHJU010000056.1:0-11542 GCA_050728755.1 Methylocella sp. | reverse complement strand
TATTGACGGGTAATCTCGATTGCCGACATGCTGCCCGCTCCGCGAATCAACGATGGGCTGCATCGAGTCACATTTGCGGCGGTTTGGGAATCCCCCCAGGAGTCAGGTTCTCGGGCGGTTGGTATAATATCTAGTTTTTCCGATTTTATGAAGCATTGTATTCACGCTCTTCTGCAACGAATGTTTCAATGTGTATATTAGTTCAACTAGCTTCTGAAGGCAAGGTGGGCGCGAGGAAGGCCCTCATTTCCCTTCCATGGAGCATCGTCACGACGCCCTCACAGGACATACCCTGTCATTACACTCACCAGAACGCGAAAAAAATAGCGGCGGCAGCGGCGCTGTAGACCAGAAATGACAGCCGAACCGATACCGCATCATTATAGTAATAAGCCGCACCCTCTCCGTAGCTCACCAGGAGATTGAGCGCGGCGCCGGCAAGAATCCACGGAGCAGCCAAGATGCCGTCGATCGGAAGCAGAAGAACCAGCGCGCCGCAGGTGAACGCGAGGGCAACGATCTGGGCGCCAACCCGCCAACGGATCTCTCCCGACGCAACCAGTTGCATGCCGTAGGCCGACCCGAGAACTTTCAGCATGAGGAAGACGCCGACGCCGGGCCAGAGCGGCCCGACGGCATCATAGGCCGGACCGAAAACGATTGGGGTGGCAAGCGGGCCGATGACAATCACACAGAGACCGGCGACAATGCCGAGGGCAAAGAACTCCATGTTCATGCGCCTGGCCAGGGACCGGTAGCCGTCTGCCTTTCCGTTCGTATGGAGACTGGCCAGCGAAGGCAGATAGACCGTCGCCAACATGCCAATGATCGGCATGGCGGTCCACACGAGCCGGGTCACCATCACATAGCGGCCGACGGAAGCGGTGTCGACGAAGTAGGCGATAATCAACACGTCGAACTGACTGCCGGCATTCGACAGAATGAGATCGACGGCATACACCCTCGAGGCAACCAGCATGGCGAGCCCGTCGCGAAATATCCCACGTGCCGTCGACCGGAATCCGGCCAGAGTTTTCCGGATCGCGTGGAGCGCCGCGACGAGATAAAGAGCCCGCCCGGCCGCGAAGGAAAGCGCCGTGACCAGCACGTCGCGGGTCACGATCGCCGCAGCGACCACCAGGGCGACGGAGACGAAGGTCGTCCATGCTACGATGAACATTTCCCTGTCGAACAACGACCGGACTCGCAGACCGACGAGGGCGAGGTCGGCGGTCGCGGCCGCGTAGTAGCCGATGATGGTGAGCACGGCGGCGCGTTCGTCGTGGCCCGAAAGTCCCAATAAATGCACCCAGACCAGACAGGGCAGAAGAAGCCATACACTGAGGGCCGCTTTGACAATCACACCGAGCGGTATCAGCGCGTCGCGCCGCTCCGGCTTGGCACTGCCCCAGCGCATGGCATAGGTGTTCATGCCGAAATCCGACACCATCGAAGTGAAGGCCGCGGCCGTGACAGCGGAACCAACGACCCCGAACTGATGGGGCCCGAGGAACCGCACCTGAATGAGAAACGTTAGCAGCCCCCCCGAGCCGCACAATCGAAGTCAGGACCCCAAAAAATTTCAATGCCTGGATCGAACGTGAGGCTGGCGTCATCGCGGGGGAGCCGCCGATCGAACGCCATTTCGCACGCCCCCGAAAGATAATCAGGAGGCCGGCAAAGCATCCCACGATCTCCTTGGTCGAAACAGCGAGACAGACAACCATGACAAACAAAGCGCAGAGCAGGAGGTCAAGCACCCGCTTCCGCAGCCGGTAACGCGTCGCGGCCACGAAGGCGCCCAAGGCATTGAGCCATGCGACCTCAGTCTGGTGCAAGAAAAGCCCTTCCGGCTGCACAAAAACACCCTTCGCCGCCAGCGGATCGCCCTTGATGCTCACGCCTGTGCTTAGATCGTGGAAAATGAAAGGAATGTTGATCAGGCACAGTATGATGATCAAAATCGAGAGACTTTCAAATACCTGCGTCGCGCTGCCCGTTCTTTTGAAAAGCCATGCAAAAGCAAACGTCATAATGGCGAGCTTCGAATCAAGTGCAATAGTTAGTAATGCGGCAATTGGTTGGAAAACGCCCTTATTGGGGACAATAATCGCTCCCAGCATAAGAACCGCCCCGTAACCAAGCATAGACAGGGCAGGCAGCCAAGCCTTCCGGTCCTGGAGAAACAAAATGGCGAAGGGTAGCACAATAACGCAGGTGGTTTCGTCGAGCAGCGAAGGTCCGTACTCCTGAGCTAACGCTAGTCTGATATAGTGCGTTGCCAAATAGAGATTGAAGAACCCGACCGTCACTAATGCGCCGGAACGGGTGATCGGCTTGTCGCGCCGCCAGCCTTTGCGAACGGAGCGCACGTCCGGTTCGGTCAGCGATCCTCTGACAGGTCCTTGCTCGAGCACGCGACGATGAGAGGCCAATTTCCGAAACGCGCCGCTTCGAAAAGCGTCTCCCAATCACAGCTATTGCGCCCGGATGCGAGGACATATCCGTCTCTCGCCGCGCCGACCGAATTGTGGACCTCTATGCTCCACCCGGAAAGCGGCCACGGAACCGTCTGGACCACGTTCTCCGGAACGCCGTAGCGCTCGATGAATATCTGTCGCTCCCAGTCGGTCATGACTTGAACGGCTAGAACGGACGACCGCATACAGGGCCCAATGACATACTTGTAGACAAAGAGGATAGCCGCGGCGACGATGGGGCCTTTGCGCCCAACAGTGATATCGATGCACTCGAAAATGACGATGTTGCGATTGCGCAAGATCGCCTGCAGGACACAGATCAGGCGTCCATACCGGTACCAATCCGGCGCAATGAGCGGGAAGTCCCGGCCAAGCCAGATTAGAAGGAGCGCCCGAAAGACGGAAAAGCGAAGAAAAAAACGCGCAAAGCGCGGTCCTATCTTTTCTTCAGCGTATTTCTCGAACGGGAACGCTATGTCGCCCAGTTCCCGAAAATACCAAAAGTCGCACAATACCTGCCTATTATTGATATTGGGCATTAATGAATCAGCCCTCGCTCTTACTACTCGCTTGCTTTCTATTCGCGGTGGCTTGCTTTCGGCGTATGCCAAGCGTTACCGCTTGCATATGTCATCGGGCTCGACACAAAGGCCCCCGAAGTTAACCAACACACCTTCGACCCCCTCTGCGGTCAAATCAAGCGCCTTTCAAGTAGCCTCTCATGTCCCCTGGCAGGACGAATGCAGACACGGAAATACGATTGAGAGCCTACCACAAGCGACAGTCGAAATCCACCCCTCATGCCGGCCCGCCCACGGCGAGAAACTCGGACGGCCGATTCTGCCGCGGACGAGAGTGTTCCCCGAGCGCGATTGGCCTTGGTTTCAAGCAGTTTTCCAGTCTTGCCGGCGAGCGTGAGCCATCGCGGGTGGCGTATCCCTTGGCCAGCGTGGCTCTTCTTCCGGCCTGCGCCGCCATCGTTTCATGCGGCGATTTCAGGGTCGTTCGCGCCTCGGGCAAGCGTCATCTCGCCTTTCCGCGAAAGGTTCCGCTCCTGCATCAGGGCGTCCGAGCATCAGATCGCGACGTGGTGGCCGAGTTCGACGACGGCTTCGTTCGGAAGTCTGAAGAAATCGCTGACGTGCACGGCGTTGCGTTCGATCGCGGCGAACAGCGCCTCCTCCCATTTGGCGAGACCCGTCCCGTCCTCCCGCCGAACGATCGTTTCGTGGCCGACGTAATAGGTGACGTCGTCGAGCGGAAGCGAGCAACCTTGTTCGCGCGCCTGCTTCAAAAGGTTAGGAATGTCCGGCCTTTCCATGAATCCATGGCGTGCCGTCGCGCGCCAGAAATTGGGGGCAACCTGAAGCAGCGCCAAGCGCTCGGACTCCTTGATCCAGGGCACGGATTCCGTCACGACCCTGAGAGCGAACAGATGCTCATGCAAGGCCCGGTTGTGCTTGACGTGCCAGACCATGAGCGGCGGCGTGGCGCCCAAGGTCCAGGTGAGGAAGACCGCGGTGCCAGGAACACGCGGAATCTTGCCGGATTCAATCGAGCCCATGAACTCGCTGACCGGAATGAGCCGCTCGCTGAGAACCTGGGCGACCGCTGCCGACCCACGATGCCAAATCAGCATCACGCCATAGACCATGCTGGCCAAAAGCAAGGGAACATATCCGCCGTCGGCGACCTTCACGAGATTCGCAAGAAAGAAGCTGGCATCGACGCAGAGGAAAGCGCCGGCAATCGCGCCGCTCGCGAGCAGTCCCCAGCCCCAAACCTCACGCATGGCAATGAAGAGAAGCGCCGAGGTCATGAGCATGGTTGCCGAAACAGCGATGCCGTAGGCGGCGGCCAGATTGTCCGACTTGCCGAAGAACAGCGCCAAGCCGGCCGTGACAACCATGAGCAGCCAGTTGATGACGCCGACATAGATCTGTCCGTAGCCTTTCTCTGAGGTCTGTTTGATGGGCAGACGCGGCAGCCAGCCAAGCTGGATCGCCTGTCGCGTCATCGAGAACGCTCCGGTGATGATCGATTGGCTGGCGATGATCGTCGCAATCGTTGCCAGAATGACGAAGGGAATGAGCAATGGCTCGGGGCACAGCCGGTAAAAAATATTGCCGGCGGTCGAAGCCCCATCGAGGACGATCGCGCTTTGACCGGCGTAATTCAGAACCAGGCTCGGGAAGACGATGCCCGACCAGGCGAGCCGGATCGGGCGGCGGCCGAAATGCCCCATGTCGGCATAGAGCGCCTCGGCCCCCGTCACGCAGAGGAACACACCGCCCAGAACAAGGAAACTTACGTAACCGTTCGAGAACAGATAGCGAAGCCCGTAGACGGGATTCAAGGCGGCAAACACCGCCGGATGCCGCGCGATCCCCAAGATGCCGAGCACCGCGATCGATAAAAACCAGAGACCCATGATCGGGCCGAAGGCATTTCCGATACGCGATGTGCCCAGAGGCTGGATCGCGAAGAGTGCGACGAGTATCGCCACCGCGCCCGGCAGGACATAGGTCTGCAACTCCGGCGCCGCGATATTGAGGCCTTCGAGAGCCGAGAGAACCGAGATGGCGGGAGTGATCGCGCCATCGCCGTAGATCAGCGCGGCGCCAAATAGTCCGACGGCGACGATCGCCGGCCTTTGACGTTTTTTGACGCCAAGCAGCGCCATCAGGGCGAGAATGCCGCCTTCGCCGTCATTGTCGATGCTCATCGCGAAGATCACGTATTTCACGGACGTGATGATGATCAGCGTCCAGATAATCAGCGAGAGGACGCCAAGGACGGCGTCGGGCGTCGGCGTGCCGCCCGTCAGATCGAGAACGGTCTTCAGCGTATAGAGCGGGCTCGTGCCGATGTCGCCAAACACGATTCCGAGTGCGGACAGACCCATCGCCGCGAGACTCGACGGCCTGACGGAGCGAGCGGCATCAGGCTGTGGGATTTCGGGAGCGACTTGCTGCATCGGTTCAAATCCCGGATCTCGGGCGCGGGGCGATCCGCGCTCTTACGCAACGATCTGCCTCGCATGTCTCGATAGCGGTAGCAAATGCAAAGCGCCATCAATTCCGCGACTCCAACGTCATGCATTCGGGCGCTCGGCCCAATCAATAAATTGCGCGCGCTTTGGAGTGGGGTGAGGAGAAAGGTTGTAGGCCCTGATCCGCCGGATGCTGCCCATGCCGAAGAGAGGCAGGGAGTGATCCCTGCCTCTATAGGAGTCCCAGAGTTCGACGGGACAGCTATTCTGGTTGGGCTGCCGCGCGGAGGCAGAAACCAACTTCGATATTGTTTGTGTTGTGGTTGCCGGGCGAACTATTCAGAATACTCCGGTCCGAAACGTCCAACCGGACCACGTACCCGCACGGTTTCATTGCGATGGGTTTGCCCGTATCCAATGACCAAGCGTGTCCGGAAGGCGCTGGAGCAGGATCCGTATTTGCCAGTACGGGCACAGTCGTCGGCTGGTTGGACGGAGTTGAAAGAGTATTGGGCTCCGTTGAAAGCGACCAGGCGCCGAAATGCAGATCATCAGCGATAAAGGTGCCGCTGATTAGCGTGCCCGCCGGCGTGTCCTCGCAATCACCAGAGCCCGTCGCGCCGGCCCCCGCAGTAATGTGAATATCCATGGTGAGAGGGATATTGGGCGGTGGGAGAGGTGGCGTGTTATCGAGTTGGATGAGATACTGCGAGGTTGTGCTCAGCACATTGTCAGACATGTCCGCGAGCTCCAGCCAGACGTACCACTGATCGTCGCCCGAGGAGTCCCAATACGCCAGATTGTTGTCTATGTTTTGGGACGTAGCAAGATATGTGAAGAACCCGCCGACCGGGGCATAGGATGACGAATGGCCTAGCCCGTCTGTGATCGTGATTGGATCCGTCAATACCACGGGCAAGGGAGAGCCGACCTTCTGTACCTTGACACGGTACTTGAAGCCGACCGAGGGCAGCCCCTGGATTACGATTCGAGCGCCGAAGGGGCACTGGCGGGTGGCGAGCCAGGGATCGGCGTACGTACCGATGAGGGCAAACACCGCTCCTGGCAGGGTCGTTCCCGGGCTGGACGTGGCCCCGGTGGTGTCGATCTGAGCGACTCCGATGCCGCCAATGATCGCAATGTCGGCCGTCCCGGCGACGGATGGCTGTCCTGGGTCGAGCAAGATCAGCGTTTCGTCGCTATTACCCCAGGTGACGGGTGCGTAGGGGTCGGTTGTCGAGGGTGGTATATCCCACGAAAGAACGGCGCGCACCCTGGCGGTTTTCGGTCCCAGGTCACAAGGCTGCCGGTGACTCGCGATATCCACCGGCTGGAACACGGAATACTTGAGCCCCCCGGCCGGTATCGCACTAAAGTCATGGACGGTCACCGAATTTGTGCCCACGTAGGTCCACCCGCTACCCCAGTCGACCCAGAAAGCTACGTATTCCTGACTGCCAGCGGAACAGGGCCCACCGGAGTATCCGTTGGACAGCTTGACGTAGATGATTCCGACCAACTGGTCGCGGTTTGGATTGAGGCCCACGCAGTCCAATTCTTCGTAAGTTGTGTCGCCGTCGGTATTGAACAGGTCCTCGATGATGCCGGATATGTTGATGTCCTTAATGCCGGCCAGGGAGGACATTGAGCTGGGAAGTTTGGACAGCTCTGCCTCCTGCGCGTCGACGGCTTTCTTCAACTCGGAAACTAGGTACCGGTGCGCGGGGACGTTCTTGCCTTCGTAAAGAGTGTGCAGTTCCGAGGCGCTCAAGATTTTCGGCGGGGCTGCCGTGATCGGCTGCGTCAAGTCCACGGTATTCTTGTACTTCGCGGCCACCTGAACCTTGGATTCAGCAAGAAACTTGTCGAGCGGAATGAAGTCGAAGCCGGCAATCTGGATGTGCGCGTCAACCACGTTGCCCCAGACCGGCACCCAGTTTGGGCTGTTCGCAGGTGGCGGAGAGGCCCAGGAGAGGATGGCTCTCACTTGGGGCAGATTTTCGAAAAAGCAGAACCCTTCGGGCGGGCTAATCTGCAAGGTAGCGTCGTATTCCAGAGGTTTCGGGCCGGGCACGTCGTAGACCGTAAAACCGGTCAGTCCCTGATCCTGCCAGGTGGTGCCGCCGTCGTAGGAGAGGTAGAAACGGACGAACTCCTGTGACCCGCTGGAACAAACGTCGCCGTCGTATCCGGTAGTTTGATTTATGTAGACCACCGCCTCCAGCCGGTTGAGTTGAGGATTAAACCCAACGCAGCCGATATCCTCGTAGGCCGTGTTTCCGACGATGCTGAGGACGGGGGTGAATTCGCTGTCCTTCAAGTTCCCAAAATAGTTTGGGTTCGCCAGAAGGAGCGCCTTCATATTGTTCCGGGCCGTTGCGGGCGGAAGCTTGGCCAGTGAAATATTGGCGGCGGCCTTCTTCGCCGCTGCAGTGGCTTGTTGCTTGGAGGCTTTTGGCATTTTGATCAATTCCTATTTGTGCATTGATTAAGCAGACATTCCCCAGCTGACCGAGCAGGCGGGTTGTCAAAACTTCGCAACGAATTTGGATCTTGTCGCCCCCTATTTAGGGGGTGCGCCACAATCTCTACGCTGATAAGGCGTGGTCATCGCGTCCCTGGAAGGCGACCCAAAAGAGAATTCGCCAACTTCCTCGCAGCCACTTCAGTGATTTTGATAAGGCAAGGGCCGGAACTCCCGCGTGGCCTTGACCCAATCCCGCGCGCGTTGCTCCGGATCGGCGTTCCGCGTGATGTCGGTCACAACCGCCGCGCTATCTGCCCCGGCCTCTAGGACCGCGGCCACCCGCGCGAGCGTGATCCCGCCGATCCCAACAAGCGGTATCGTGCCGATTTTCTTCTTCCACTCAGCAATGCGTGGAAGACCCTGCGGAGGGAACGCCATGGCTTTTAGGAGCGTCGGATAGATGGGCCCAAGCGCGATATAATCCGGGCTTACGTCGAGCGCGCGCGAGAGCTCGGCCTCGTCGTGGGTTGATACACCTAGCCGCAACCCCGCGCGGCGGATCGCGGCAAGGTCCGCCGTCGCGAGATCGCTCTGGCCGAGATGGATGAAGTCGCAGCCGGCGTCGATTGCCTGTTGCCAATAATCATTGACGACGAGTTTCGCGCCGTGGCGCTCACAAAGCGCCTTAGCCTCCGTGATTTCGACGCGGATCGTCGCATCCGGCTGATCCTTGATCCGCAGTTGCACGAACCGCACCCCGCAAGGCAAAAGCCGCGCGATCCACTCTGCGCTGTCGACGATCAAATAGAAACGGTCAAGCACGCGCGAGATCGCTAAAAGCGCGTCCGATCACTGGGGTCGAAGGCGCCGCCATATCCCGCGCGTGCATCAAACCTGCGCGATAGCCAAGCCGCCCGGCCTCGACTGCGAGCGCGAAGGCGCGGGCCATTTTTGCGGGATCGCCGGCTTTGGCGATCGCCGTGTTCGAGAGGACCGCGTCAAAACCCAATTCCATCGCCGCCGACGCATGCGAAGGCGCGCCGATCCCGGCATCGACGATGAGCGGCACATTGGGAAAATGCGCGCGCAGCGATTTTAGCGCATAGGGATTGTTGAGCCCTCGCCCCGAGCCGATGGGCGAGGCCCAGGGCATCAAGACCTCACAGCCTGCGCCGAGAAGCTTTTCGGCCGCAACAAGATCCTCGGTGGTATAAGGAAAAACTTGAAACCCCTCGCGGGCGAGAATGGACGCCGCCTCGACGAGACCAAAGACATCGGGCTGCAAACTGTCTTCCTCGCCGATGACTTCGAGCTTGATCCATGGCGTGTCGAAAACCTCGCGCGCCATCTCCGCGGTGGTGACGGCTTCCTTCACGCTCCGGCATCCGGCGGTATTGGGCAAAACCCGGACGCCAAGTTCGCGGATCAACGCCCAGAAGCGTTCGCCCGCCCTGCTGCCCCCGGACTCGCGCCTGAGCGAGACCGTAATGACCTCCACTTTCGCCGCTGCAATCGCGCGCGAGAGAATCGCGGGCGATGGATATTGCGCGGTTCCGGCCAGCAGGCGCGAGGAAAATTCGGCGCCATAGAGGCTGAGACGGTCCGCGCCCCTATCCGTCTCCATGTCAGACTGCATCTCAGCCTCCCTGGCGCGGCACGAGAATCTCGACCGCATCGCCGTCTTTCAACGGTGTTTTGCCGCGATCGGTCTTGCGGACGAAATTGCGGTTGAGCGCGGTCGCGATGGTGCCGTCCTCGTAATCGAGTTCGCGCAGCAGCGCGCCGAGCGTTGCCGCCGCGACGTCAAGCGCTTTGCCGTTGACGTGGATGCGCATCCATGACCTCCGGAAAATAGGCATCTTCGAGCACGGCTTGGACGACGCGCCGGGCGAGCGCGGGCGCCAGCAAAAAACCATGCCGGTAAAGCCCGTTGACATAAACCTTGCGCCCATCCCGGCGGATTCTTGGCAGATTGTCGGGAAACGCCGGCCGCACGCCCGCTCCCGTCTCGACGATTTCCGCCTCGGCGAAAGCCGGATGCAGGCAATAAGCAGCGCCAAGCAATTCCAACATGGCCCGCGCGGTGATCCGGCCCGCGTCCTCGCTTTCGATCACCGTCGCGCCAATCATAAACCGTCCATCGCCGCGCGGCACGACATAGACAGGATGGCGCGGATGCAGGAGCCGCACCGGCCGGTTCAGCGCGACCTCGCGAGTAGAAAGAACCAGCATTTCGCCCTTGACGCCGCGTAAATCGGGCAGGGCGTCTTGTGCCGCGAGGCCGCGGCAATCGATCGTCCAATCGGCTCGTTCCGGCGCTTGCACCGCATCCACGCCATAGCGCAGCGCGACATTGCCCAAACTCGAAAGGCGAGCGGCGAGAGCGGCCATCGCCACGCGCGGATCGAGATGCGCTTCGGATGGAAAAAACAGCGCTTCCTCGAAGCGCCCGGCAAGATCGGGTTCGAGCGCCGCGATCCGCTTCGCATCGATGTGTTCAAATCCGCTGGTGCGGCGGGCAAATTGGGAAAGCTCGGGTCTATCCCGCGCGGGCGCGGCGACCAGCGTTCCTCGAGGCGCCGCGACAGGCACGATAGCGGTCCAGAATTCGAGCGATTCGAGGCCCAGATCGAATACGAGTTTTTCCGCGCCTTCGGCCTCGCACCAGGGCGCCAGCATGCCGCCCGCGAGATAGGAACAGCCAAGACCCGGACCCTCGCGGCATTCGATAAGTTCGACACCGCAACCCGCGCGAGCAAACTCGAATGCGATGGTCAAGCCCGCGATCCCCGCGCCCATGATTCGAATGCGCATCGTTTTACACTTTTGCATCTGGCCGCGGCCAAGCAAAAGCGGCGCGAGCCGACGGTTCTTTTGAGGGGAACATCGACTGACCCTCCCTACGCCAGTACGAGCTGGATCAGGTTCGAAGGGTCGCCGCGCCGCTTTTAAAAGCGCCGCCAGCCTCTCAGCCCCCTGCCGGGGATCCCCTAGGTTTTCGCTGAGTTAATTAATCTTCGGGGCGGCTTGCGTCAAGGCGCTTGGATGATGGCCCGAGGCGGACGGCGCGGGCTTCCCTTGCGTTTTGATCCCGGCTATGGAAGCACAACGCGCACTTTCTACGACCGTGCAACCATGAAAGCCGTCCACGTCCTGAATGGGCCGAACCTCAATCTCCTCGGCACACGGGAACCAGAAACCTATGGCCATGCGACTCTTGCGGAAATCGAGGCCGGGCTTCGCGCGCGCTGCAATCCGCGCGGAATCGCTTTGCATTTTCGCCAATCGAACCACGAAGGCGACCTCGTAACCTGGGTGCAGGAAGCTGGCCGCGCCGGCGAGCCGGTGATCTTGAATGCCGGGGCCTATTCGCATACGTCGATCGCGCTTTGCGATGCGATCAAGGCAGCGAGCGCGCAAGTCATTGAGGTGCACCTTTCGAACATTCACGCCAGGGAAGACTTTCGCCGCCACTCGATGATCTCCCCCGTCGCGCGGGGCGTTATTCTGGGGTTTGGCGCCTTCTCCTACGCTCTCGCGCTCGAAGCATTTCTTGCCCAGGCCGAAGCACCCGGTAACCCGGGACTAACTACATCGTCAAAC
>JBOHJU010000055.1:0-11618 GCA_050728755.1 Methylocella sp. | reverse complement strand
CATGCGGCGCGATCTTCGCCCCTTGCCGGTCGTTGAACCAAACCAAATGCGATTCCCTCGGTTAGCCTCCAAATCGGTTGACCAACCTCTTGAATCAAAACATGGTTAATCAGGTCTTAACCCTAGCTCGAGGCCGTTGTCGCTAAAATTGCGCTTGACGATTTTCCCGTCTATTGGGGAAAGCGGCCCTGTTACGCCATCGTCCCCGCTGCAAGGCTTTGACAGGCCAGTCAGAGCGACTACTTTGTCCTTGAAAACTTTGTAACGCATAGTCGATGGAGGCGGAGCCTTGTGCCAGCCGTCCATCCAGTCATCCATAGAAGTTGGGCCGCCACGGTGGATTGGACCGTCGACGAGGCAACGACGACAACGGCGCAAACTACGCAGGCCACTATTTGCGCGTTCCTGAGCATGATTCGCCAACCATCCGCCGCACTTTATTCAGATTGTAGATCGGCGTCTATGCCGAAGGCAATGCCGACGAAACCTGGTCTGATTAATATCCTCGGCCTGGCGTTCCTCAAGGCCACCGCGCGAGGGGCGGCAGCGACGACAAAATCGCCTCGACATTGCCGCCGGTTTGCAAGCCGAAAATCGTCCCCCGATCGTAGATCAAGTTGAATTCGGCGTAGCGGCCGCGCCGCACGAGCTGCTCCTCGCGATCGGCTGCAGTCCAGGAAAGCGCGAAATTGCGGCGCACGAGTTTGGGATAGACGGCAAGAAAACCCGCGCCAACGGCGCGCGCGAACGCGAAGGTTTCGGCGAACCTGGTTTCGTCGCCGGTAGGGCAATCGAGGTAATCGTAAAAAATTCCGCCCGTGCCGCGCGGCTCGTTGCGGTGCCTCAGATAAAAGTAATCATCGCACCATCGCTTGAATTTCGCGTGGTCCGCGACTTTGCCGTGGCTGTCGCAGGCGGCTTTCATGGCGGCATGGAAGTCGCGTGTGTCCGGATCGGTTTGGACGCGCCTTCTGTCAAGCACGGGCGTGAGATCGGCGCCGCCGCCGAACCACGCCTTGGCGGTCAGGACGAAACGCGTATTCATATGGACGATGGGAACGTTCGGATTCCAAGGATGCGCGATCAGCGAAACCCCAGAGGCCCAGAACGCCGGATCGATTCCGGCGCCTGGTATTTGCACAGCGAATTCGGGCGGAAAAGTCCCAAAGACCGTCGAAGTATGAACCGCCAGCTTCTCGAATACCCGGCCCGCGAGGATCGCCATGCGGCCGCCACCGCCGTCCCCGCCGGCATAATCGCTCCTTGCCCAGCCTTTCATCGCGAAACGTCCCGGTGCCATGTCTGGCTCGGCGAAAGGCCCCTCCGCCTCGCTCTCCAGCAGCTCGAAGGCCGCGATGATCTCTTCCTGCAGCTGCTCGAACCAAGCCCGGGTCGCGCTTCTCCGGCCGCCGGTTGCATCGGTTTCTGCCATTCAATCCTCATGGCGGGGGCTGCCGCCCATTGTCGAACGCCGCGCTCAAACTCTTAACAAGCACCGTCTTGACGTTGTCGCCGTCGGCCGTGAGCGTCATGACGTAACACGTGCGCGGGTAACCATTGTCCAGGCTCTTCCCTTGCGCAACCATTTTGGCCAACTCGGCGCGCACCGATTCCAGCGTCGCGGGGCTGTCCTCGATCTTCGTCAGGCCCTTGTCGCGCAATTCATAATCGAGAACGACGTCATCGCGCATTTCGGTGGACGGATTCTCGAACTCGCAAAGGTTTTTGAGCTGGCCGACATACATCAAACGAACGAATTCCTTTCCGTCGAGACCATGGATCAGGGCCAGGACGTGGCGCTTCTCGGCGTCCGTCAAATTTGCCACATGGAAGAGCGCCCGTTTAGCATCCGCGGCGGAGAGCGCGCGGCCTGCGGCGTCCATATCGATCTCGACGCCAAGAACCTTGATCGCGCTCACCGACGTCTGTT
The DNA here is from genome assembly GCA_050728755.1 of Methylocella sp. Taxonomy (GTDB): domain Bacteria; phylum Pseudomonadota; class Alphaproteobacteria; order Rhizobiales; family Beijerinckiaceae; genus Methylocapsa. The sequence continues at coordinate 9,688 of JBOHJU010000055.1, read as the reverse complement.
CGAGAAATTTCCCCAGAAATTCAAAAGGATGATGGCAAGGATAACGAGGCCAAAAGCGATTTGCAGAGCGGCTTTGAGAGAATCCAGGACTTTCGACATGGCATCTTCCCCGACGATCGGCGCAGGATAGCGGTTTTGCCGCCATTGCTTCGGAATCTCAGTCACGGTTGCGGCGCCGCAGAAGCCGCGATTTCCACGGTGGGTCCGCCGCCGCGCACGAGGCAATCATACGCCAGCGAGAGGAAGATCGTGCAGAGCAGCACAGTTGCCGCTTCGATGGGTCCCACCAGAATTGCGCCGATTAGCTTGCCGATGAATCCGGAATCGACGAAGATCACGTCCAGGATAGCGGCGACGATCCAGGTGGGCAGTCCTACCAGCAAAGCGCCTGCGAAGAGCCGCAGCGTATTGCCGCGCGTCGCGGCCCAAGCGTCCGCCAGGCTCGTGCCCGGATCGGCGATCGCCACCGCAGGCAGGAAGATGCAAAGCCGCAGAGCGATTATAAAAATGGTGGCGATCGCCAGAGGGGCCAAGACGATGCCGCCTGCCACGCTGATCGCAGCCGCTACCGCTCCGACGGCCGCGAAGGCGATCGCAACCGCGATGGCGAATAGGATCGAACAGCCGAAATATTTCCAAGTCGCGCCGTCGAAGCGGAAATAGCCGAGGCCGCGCAGGTCTTCCGATTTCAGAACCATGCGATGCGTGCCGATGATGAAACCCGTGGTCGCGATCCCGAAGGCGATCGAGATGAGGAAGTAAAGCACCGATCCGCCGCCGGGCGGCACGTGTCCCGGACGCACGGACCCTCGAAGGAGGAAGTCGATCGCGAACAACGCCGCGAGCGCGATCAGCGGGATTTTGAGCGCCGCCGCGCGCTCCCATGCGAGCCCATAGCTGCGCTCAACCGCCGCTCTCGTCGGCAAAAGTCTACCCCCGACCTCCATCGCACCCTCCCTTTTCGTTCACGGCAATGGCCGCTATTATCTATGTCGAGGAAGCATACACAATGGGGCATCAATCCGCCGTATGATTCCCCGCGTGGCGGCGGTGAAGGCTCACACTTTGGCGGCGGTGGAATCGCGAAATTAGCGGTCTACCTCGCGCCGCAGGATGCCGATTCCGCGACTGGCCGGACTTTCACGCTCGATGGCGGCCTCGCGATTGGGGCAAGGCGCGCAGGTCTTGGACCTTGGACCGCACTCGCATGGTTGAGGTTACGGCTGTTTGCCTGCTGCTCCGGGCAAGCCTTGGCATGCAATTTTGGCTATGGAACCAAAGCTGACTTTGGAAGTTTTAGGCGTAAATAGGGCAAATAGATGGCGAGACAGCGGCCTCCAAGCCGCGCGATCGTGATGCAAGCGCGAGGCTTCGCGAACCAAACATTCAAGCGTTATTCGGGATGAAATTGATGCTGGACAATAATCGTTTTCAAGGCGCCGCCTTGGCGCCGGACGAGAAGAAATTCGAGAAACCCGACATCGGGTTAACGGCGACGTGTGCGCTTTTTGGCCGGAAGCTGCAAAAAATCTTCCCGCTGCCGTCCGACAGTTCCGAGCCGGAAAATATCGGCATCCTGCTGCGGAAGATCCAAGCAAAGCTCGACACGCCGCTCGTTCCTGAAAGTAGGTGAGGCATGCGCCTGCATGGGATAGAGGGCGCGGGCGCCCTAACCACGCAGCAGGCTTAGCGCTTCGTCGTGAATGCCGCCGTTGCAAGAGGCGACGACGTCGCCGCCTTTTGCCGGACTGCCAGCGTCCCAGCATGTCACAATTCCGCCGGCGCCTTCGACGATCGGCACCAGGGCAACGATATCGCAGGCCTTGAGGTCCGGTTCGATCACGCAGTCAACGTGGCCCGCCGCAAGCATTGCAAAAGCGTAGCAATCGCCGCCATAGCGCGACAGGCGCGCCCTCGCCTCGATCCGGCGGAATGCCGTGAGCTTTGCAGCGGAGTACAATAACGGCGATGTCGTCATCAGCGTGGCCTGGGCGAGCTTTTCGCAGCGCCGGGTGGCGAGCTTGCGTTCCATTATCCGGTGGTCGCAACCAGGACCGCGCCATACCGCGCCCGTCCCATCGCCGGTGAAACGCTCTAGGGTGAAGGGTTGAACCATCATGCCATAGGCTGGGCGCCCATTGTGCAAAAGTCCGATGAGACTCCCCCAAACCGGCATGCCGGCGATAAAGCTCTTGGTGCCGTCGATCGGATCGAGCATCCAAACATATTCCGCGTCGCTTTGAATCGGACCGAATTCCTCGCCGATGATGCCGTGGTGCGGGAACGTCGCCTGGATGAGACGCCGCATCGCCGCTTCCGCGGCACGGTCCGCCTCGGTCACCGGATCGAACATGCCTCCGGCGTTTTTGTCATCGGCGCGGAGCGCGGTCCGAAAGAACGGCAGAATCGTATCAGCCGCGACATCGGCAAGCTTCTCGACGAAGGCGGCGAAATCCACGGTTGTCATTGGCTGCCGGTTCCGGTCGCGGAGGCCGCTGGCCCTTCGTTGCCACGCCGGCGCTCTGGCCGCAAGCCAAAATCCCGGACGTGGGCCCGGCGTGGCGTTCGCCTGGCGCTCGAACATCCGCGAAAGGTGGGCTTTCAAATGAAACGGACCGCTCGCTAAGCTGGCAGAACCGCGTGTTGCTTGCCTTGAGTCCGGGCGGCCGTGATCATTCTCCTTAGCTCGGGCAGGCACGAGCCGCAGTTTGTGCCAGCGTTGAGCCGCGCGCCCACGGCCTCTGTCGAACATGCGCCATCGGCGATCGCCGCCAAGATGGCCCGCGACTTGACGCCAAAGCACGCGCAGATTGTGGGGCTTGCGTCGAAGCCGGCGGACTCGCTTCCGCCCGCCAAAAGAAGATGGCAGGCGGTGCCGTCGAGCCCCTCCAGCCGCCATGCCCCGGCAAGACCGTTCCACGGCGGAACTTCTCCCTCCCGCCCAAAAAAAAGCACAACATCGAGCCTTCCACGCAGGATCAGCGCGGCGCGAAAAATGCCTCTCGCGGGATCGTCGTTGCTCACCCGTTCAGCGGAGCGCGATCCGCTGGCAAGCGCCTCGAGCAAGGCAGCGAAAGGCTCGTTGGTCGCAAATCGCGCCACGTAGCCGCCCTCGATGGCGGTCCATGCGAAGACGGTGGCGCCCGGCAGCGGCACCCGTGCGCGTGCGAGAACAAAGCCATGCGCGGCGAAACAAACCGGAGCCAGGTCCGCCGGAATGGCCTTCGAGTCCGGCTGCCCCGAGTGGGGATCGGTGAAGGGGTGGACAAGCGCGCCAACGCGCGATCGCCCCGCAGTCTCGTCATTCCAGTGAATCGGGACGAAAATGCGGCCCTTGGCTTGCGCGGCGGTGATGGTGACCCGCAGCACGGCGTTCCCGTGCGCCGTGCTAACCCAGGCGAACCCGTCGCCGGCGAGGCCGAGCTCCGACGCATCAATCGGGTTTACCTCGACGAAGGGATCGGGCATGTGACTAGCGAGTTTCGGCGAGAGGCCGGTGCGGGTCATCGTGTGCCATTGGTCGCGCACCCGGCCGGTGTTCAAAAGGAACGGAAAGTCCGTATCCGGCGCTTCCGCCAGGGCAGGCTCCTCGACGGCGATGAAGCGGGCCCGGCGCGAGGGCGAAAAGAAGCGCCCGTCCGCGAACATTCGCTTTTTCCCGCCTGCGGCGCCGGCGGGGACCGGCCATTGCAGCGGCGCCAGCGCATCGTAACCGGCGTCGCTTAGCCCCGCGAGGCCACCGAGATCGAAGTCGCGGGTTCCATTGTTCTCGAACGCGGAAAGCGCGGCATGCTCGCGAAAGATCGCAGCCGGACCCGCATATTCGAATGCGGCGCTAAAGCCCATCCGCTTGGCGACTTCCGTCACGGCCCACCAATCGGGCTTGGCCTCGCCTGCGGGCGGCGCGAAGGCGCGCTGGCGCGAGATTCGCCGCTCGGAATTGGTCACTGTCCCGTCTTTTTCCCCCCAAGCCCTGGCGGGCAACAGCACGTGCGGGCCAGCGCCGATCGTATCGGTCGAGCGCACGTTATCCGAGATGACGAGGAGATCGAGGTTGCGCAGCGCCGCGCGCGCATGGTCGGCGCGCGGCAGGCTCACGGCCGGATTGCTGCCCATGATCCACAACGCCTTGATGCCGCCGCGCGCGATGGCCTCAAACATAGCAACGGCCTTGAGGCCCTCGCGCTGGGCCATGCGCGGCGCCCCCCAAAAGCGGCCTACGCGGTCGATCTCGGCCGCCGAAAACCCCATATGGGCGGCCAGCTGATTGGCGAGGCCCCCGGCTTCCCGCCCGCCCATCGCATTCGGCTGCCCGGTCAAGGAAAACGGCCCAGCGCCCGGAATGCCGATGCGGCCAGTTGCAAGATGGCAATTGATGATGGCGTTGACCTTGTCTGTGCCTTGCCAGGATTGGTTGACCCCCTGGCTATAGAGAGTGACGACGCGGCTAGTTGCTGCCCAGAAATCGAAAAAGGCCGCGATGTCCGTGCTCGCGGCGCCGCATTTTTTGGCGACGGTGGCAGGGTCCGGCGCGATTCGGCGCGCCTTGGCAAGCGCCGCTTCTAAGCCCTCGGTGTGCGCCCCGGTAAAGGCGTTGTCGATAAACCCGCCATCGGCCAAGTGAATCAGAAGGCCGCAAAACAATACGGCGTCCATGCCCGGCTTAATCGTTAGCGCGAGATCAGCGCTTTCGGTGGTCGCCGTGCCGCGGACATCGATGGTGGCGATGCGCGCGCCGCGCTTCTCGCGCGCTTGCACCATCCGTTGAAAGAGCACCGGATGGCACCAGGCCGCATTCGATCCTACGAGCACCAGGAGGCCCGCCTCATCGATGTCTTCGTAGCAGCCTGGCAACGTATCCGACCCGAAGGCCCGCTTGTGCCCGGCGACCGAGGAGGCCATGCAGAGGCGCGAATTTGTGTCGACATTGGCGGAACCGATAAAGCCTTTCATCAGCTTGTTGGCGACGTAATAATCCTCGGTGAGCAATTGGCCCGAAAGATAGAACGCGACGGCACCCGGACCGTAGCTTTCGATGGTCCGCCGCAATCCTCCGGCAATGCGATCGAGTGCTTCGTCCCATGTCGCGCGCGCGCCGTCCACCATCGGATGCAGGAGCCGCGTTTCGAGCCCCAAGGTCTCGCCAAGCGCGGAACCCTTGGAGCAGAGGCGGCCGAAATTCGCCGGGTGGCTTTTGTCGCCGGCGATGGCTGCCCCGCCGGCGCCATCGGGCGTCGCCACGACGCCGCAGCCGACGCCGCAATAAGGACAGGTCGTCCGGACATCTTTCATGAGGAGTACGCGCCGGTCTCTGATTTGAACCGGCACCTTCCGTGTGCAGCCGCGGTCCGGAGCCACGGCTTCCCCGGTGGCGAGGTCGATGACCCAGTTGTGGAGCGGGCAGGTCACATGTCTGCCATGGACGATGCCTTGCGATAAAGGCCCGCCCTTATGCGGGCAGCGGTCATCTAGCGCGAAGATTTCGTCGGCCGAGGTCCGGAATACCGCGACGTCGCCCCGCGCCGTCGCGACAACGCGCGACCCTAATCTCGGAATGTCGTCGATAATGCCGACTTCCCGCCAAGCTCCCAGACAGTCAAAACCATCCATCCTATGAATCGACTTTCGCAAGCGCGCGGTATTCAGCGGGCTGCGTCTTGCCGCTCGCCCGCTCCGCCCACGGATCCTGCTGGAAAAATTGCTGTGAATAGAGGAATCGCTCGTGGAGCGATTTCCTCCCGGCGGCGTCTTGCACGATGCGGCCCTTGACGTAGTCGAGCCCGACACGTTCGATCCAGGGCGCGGTGCGCTCGAGATAGCGGGCCTCCTCGCGGTAGAGCTGCAGGAAGGCCGCGGCGTATTCGAGCACCTCGGCCTCGGTAGCGACCTTGCACAAGAGGTCGGTGGCGCGAACCTTGACGCCGCCATTGCCCCCGACATGCAGCTCCCAACCGCTCTCCACGGCGACAACGCCAAAATCCTTGATGGTGGCTTCGGCGCAATTACGCGGGCAGCCCGATACCGCCAGCTTGACCTTGTGCGGATGCCATGATCCCCATGTCATCTTCTCAAGCGCGATCCCCATCGCCGTCGAGTCCTGCACTCCGAACCGGCACCACTCCGAGCCGACGCAAGTTTTCACGGTACGCAGTGCCTTGCCATAGGCATGGCCCGAAACGAGGCCCGCTTCATTGAGATCGCGCCAGACGTTAGGCAATTGCTCTTTACGAACGCCCAGCATGTCGATCCGTTGTCCTCCGGTGATTTTGACCGTCGGAATAGCGTGCTTGTCGACCACATTGGCAATCGCGCGAAGCTCCTTGGCGCTGGTCGAGCCGCCCCACATGCGCGGTATGACCGAGAACGTCCCGTCTTTTTGGATGTTGGCGTGCGCCCGCTCATTGATGAAGCGCGACTGCGCATCATCCTCATACTCGCCCGGCCAAGCGCAGAGCAGGTAAAAGTTGAGTGCCGGCCGGCAGGCATGGCATCCATCGGGAGTCGACCAGCCAAGCGCCGACATGACGCGAGGAATTGTTTTCAGCTCTTGCTCAACGATTTGGCGCCGCACCTCATCATGAGTATGCCCGGTGCAGCGGCACATCCCCGGCTCTTTTGGCTTAAGGAAAGCGTCGCCTAGTGTCGCCGCCAACAGGCCTTCGACCAGACCAGTGCAGGAACCGCACGAAGCCGATGCTTTGCTGTGGGCACGCACCTCGGCGAGCGTGCTTAGTCCTTTGTTCAAGATTGTCTGAACGATAGTGCCTTTGCTGACGCCATTGCAGCCGCAGATTTGATAGTTGTCAGGGAAGTCTTCGACGCTCGGCAGCTTGATTTTCCCCATTCCGGCGACGATTGCCTGGCCAAAGAGGATTGCATCCTTGAAGGGAGTGACGTCTTCCTTTTTTCGCAAGAGTTCGAGATACCAGCCGCTATCGGTCACATCGCCATAGAGCACCACCCCTTCGACCCGTCCCTCGCGCATAACGAGCTTCTTGTAAACCTGACGAGTCGTGTCGTGATAGGTCAACTCGCCAAAATCCTCGCCGCCGATGAAGCTGCCCGCGGAGAAAAGGTCGATGCCGGTCACCTTTAATTTGGTGGCCAACACCGATCCGGCATAGTTCGATGTCTGCTCATCTCCCGCGAGGTGATCGGCACACACCTTGGCCATCTCAAATAGAGGCGCGACAAGACCGTAGGTCATGCCTCGGTGCTCGGCGCATTCGCCGACGGCGAAAATGTCGGGATCGGAGGTTCGCATGTCGTCGTGAACCACGATCCCCCGGTTGATCTCGAGGTTGGCGGCGGGCGCGAGATCGATGTTGGGGCGAATGCCGATTGCCATGACGACGAGATTGCCGGGAACCTCACGGCCATCGGCCAGTCGAACGCCTTCTACTTGCGTGGCGCCAAGGATTTCCTCGGTCTGGCCATTCATGAAGAAATTGATGCCCCGCCCGTCGAGTTCCCTTTGCAGCAACTTGCCAGCCTGGATATCGAGCTGGCGCTCCATGAGGGTGTCCATAAGGTGCACGACAGCCACGTTCATGCCGCGGCGAAGCAGCCCGTTTGCTGCCTCGAGGCCAAGCAGGCCGCCGCCGATGACGATCGCCTTCGCGTATTGCGTCGATGCGGCGATCATTTGCTCGATATCGGCAATATCGCGAAACGTACACACACCGGGCAAGTTCAAACCCGGAATGGACGGCACGATCGGACGTGACCCCGTCGCCATGAGCAGGCGGTCATAGGGTTCCACCCGCCCGCTTTTTGAGGTGACCGTCCGCGCTGCTGGGCTGATCGCAATGATCGGATCTCCGGTGAAAAGCCGGATATTGTTTTCCTCATACCAACTGCGCGAGTTGATGACGATCTGGCCGATTTCCATCTCGCCCGCCAAGACCGCGGACAAGAGAATCCGGTCATAATTGACGTGCGGTTCGGCTCCGAAAACGGTGATGTGATAGCGGTCTGGCGCGCATTTCAGCAATTCTTCGACCGTCCGCATGCCAGCCATCCCATTGCCGATCACTACGAGCCGCTGTTTGGGAGGGCTGTGAAAATTCATTCGGGCCGTTTCCTGCCGTTGGAGAATTAGATGCGCACGCCGCCGATCATGGTTGCGCCGGATATGCCGTTTCCGGCGGCAACGGATTCGCTCATGTGGTCACGCTCACCCCAAAACCTCCGGAGCTGCGATCCGTCGCGGCGGCGGTGGCGCGCGCCATGCGATGAATTGCTGCGTGCATCCAGACGAGGTTCGCGGTCACGATGAGGAACAGCAGCATGAAGCAGCTGGTCCAAAGCCCGGTAAAATTGTTCAACATACCGAAGGCGATCGGAAGCACAAAGCCGCCCAATCCGCCGATCATGCCCACGACGCCGCCTACGGGCCCCACGTGGTAGGGGTAATAAACCACGACATGGCGATATACCGCCGCACTGCCAAGCGGCATGAAAAGCCCGAGGACAACGGTCAGCGCCACGAAGGGCGCGACGCCAAGCCCAAAGCCGAACCGCAAGTCGCCATGCATGCCATGCATGACGAAATCGGTTGCGGGACAAGACAGAATGAAGGTGACCAGCATGCACGCGCCAAAGCACCAGTACATCACCCGTCTTGCGCCGATCCGGTCGGACAGCGCGCCGCCAAAGGCGCGCAGCAGGCTCGCTGTGATCAAGAATACGGCGCCTAATATGCCGGCTGTCTTCACGTCCAAATGGTAGGCGCCGATGTAAAAGCGCGGCAGCCACAGTGCCAGCGCAACGAAACCGCCAAAGACGAAGAAATAATAAAGCGAAAAACGCCAGACTTGCAGATTGGCAAGTGGCGCGAGCTGATGGCGGAGCGTTACTGCCGGCAGCCCGCCGGCGCGGCGGGCGCGTTGCACCGGATCGTCGGCCGTCGTGAACCAGAAAATGGCGGCCATCACCACCAGCGCCGCCGCCCAAACCTTGGCGACCATGGGCCAGCCGTAAGAAACCATCACGAAAGGCGCAAGGAATGTGGTCGCCGCGGCACCCACGTTGCCCACGCCAAAGATGCCGAGCGCGGTGCCTTGCTTCGCTTTCGGATACCAGCGCGAGACATAAGATACCCCGACGGCAAAACTGCCGCCCGCTATGCCTAGGCCGAGCGCGGCTAGCAGCATCGTCTGGTAGGTGTGGGCGTGCGGGAGAGTAAAGGTAGCGAGCGCCGAGGCGAGCATCACCGTCACGAATACCAGGCGCCCGCCATAGCGATCAGACCAAATGCCTAACGGCATGCGGGCGAGCGATCCGGTCAAGATAGGGGTTGCGATCAGCAGGCCGAATTCTGTTTCGTTGAGGCCGAGCTCTTCTTTGATGCCGATGCCAATGATCGAAAAGATTGTCCACACCGCAAAGCATGCGGCGAAGGCCAAGGTGCTCATGCAAAGAATCCTGCACGACGCTTCGCGTGCCTTCCAAGGCATCTCATCAAGGCCCTCCCAAAGAAGAATGAGAGCGTCGGCGCGGCTATTCGGGAAGGCACTCTGCCTGGCATCCGTCGGCGCGCCGCCGCCGGCCGGGCTCGCGGCCGAACTGAGCAGCGGCCGGCGTGCCGGTCTCGGCGCGCCGGCCGAGGTTTTAGCAATCATGCGTAAGCTCCACCGCAAAAAAAAAAGCCGCTGGCGGACCCCCACGTGTGTGACGGTCAGTCAGC
>JBOHJU010000054.1:0-11970 GCA_050728755.1 Methylocella sp. | reverse complement strand
AAAAGCTTGTCCTTGTCGTAATAGAGTTCCTCGCGGGTCTCGACGGAAAATTCCGAATTCGGCCCTTCGACAATGGCATCGACCGGACACGCCTCCTGACAGAAGCCGCAGTAGATGCACTTGACCATGTCGATATCGTAGCGCGTGGTGCGGCGGGTGCCGTCGCTGCGGCGCGGGCCGGCTTCGATCGTGATCGCCTGGGCCGGGCAGATCGCCTCGCAAAGCTTGCAGGCAATGCAGCGCTCCTCGCCGTTCGGATAGCGCCGCAAGGCATGCTCGCCGCGATAGCGGGGCGATTGCGGATTCTTTTCGTGCGGATAATTGAGCGTTGCCTTCGGCTTGAAGAAATAGCGCATCGTGAGCACGAAAGCGCCGACAAATTCGGTGAGGAAAGCCGCTTTAGCGGTTTGGTCGAGTTTCATTTTCGTTAGTCCTTGCAGGCCAACCTCATCGGCCCATGCCGGCGCCCCAGCCGGTCAATTCGAGAACCCCGGCGACGAGCGCGACCATGCCAAGCGAGACCGGCAGAAATACTTTCCAGCCAAGACGCATCAGCTGATCGTAGCGATACCTTGGCACGATGGCTTTCGCCATGGCCATCATGAAAAAAACCAGGCAAACCTTCAGAATAAACCAGATCGGGCCGGGAACCTCGGTAAAAGGCGAAAATGGAACCGGCGACAGCCAGCCGCCGAGAAACAGAATCGTCGTCAGCGCACACATCGTGATGACTGACACATATTCGGAGAGCATGAAGAGCATGTACGGCGTCGAGGAATATTCAACCATGAACCCGGCGACAAGCTCGGACTCCGCCTCGACGAGGTCGAAAGGCGGGCGGTTGGTCTCGGCGAGCGCCGAAATGAAAAAGATGACGAACATTGGAAACAACCGCAGCCAATACCAGCCAAGTAGCCCGAAGCGCGTGTCCTGCGCGGCGACGATAGCGCCGAGATTGAGTGTTCCGGCCCAGAGCAGCACGGTGATGATGACAAAGCCGATCGAGACCTCGTAGGAGATCATCTGCGCCGCCGAGCGCAGCGCCGAAAGAAATGGATATTTCGAATTCGATGCCCAGCCCCCCATGATGATTCCATAGACGCTGAGCGAGGAGATTGCGAAAATATAGAGAATGCCGACGTTGATATTGGCAATCGCCCAGCCCGCGTCCACGGGAATCACCGCCCAGGCCGAAAGCGCGAGCATCCCCATGACGAAGGGTGCCAGCAGAAAAACGCCTTTGTTGGCGCCATCGGGAATGACGGGCTCCTTGAAGACGAATTTCAGCATGTCGGCGAAGCTTTGCAAAAGACCCCAGGGACCAACCACATTGGGGCCGCGACGCAATTGCACCGCCGCCCATATCTTGCGATCCGCGTAGAGGACATAGGCGATAAAGATCAAAAGCACGACGAGCAGCACGACGCTTTTTGCGAGCGTGAGGGCCAAAGGTCCAGTCCAAGCGAAATGGGCCATGGGCTCTACTCCGCCGCCTCGCGCGCGAAACCTTTGGCGAGCGCGGAGCATTCCGCCATAACCGCGGAGGCGCGCGCGATCGGATTGGTCAAATAGAAATCGGCGATTGAGGACACGAAGGGCGCGCGCGTATGCGAAGTGCCGCTCGCCGCAAGTTGCGCAACGTCGAAGGGTTCGCTTCCGGCGATTTCGCCGAGCTTCGCGAAATGCGGATGGCCCGCATAAAGGCGTGTACGCAAGGCTTGCAGCGAATCGAACGGCAATTTGTGTGAGACCACATCGGAAAGCGCGCGGAGAATCGCCCAATCCTCGCGCGCGCCGCCGGGCGGGAAATTGGCGCGATCGGCGAGCTGCACGCGGCCCTCCGTGTTGACATAGGTGCCGGATTTTTCGGTGTAAGCCGCGCCCGGCAGGATGACGTCGGCGCGGGCGGCACCCTGATCGCCGTGCGTGCCTTGATAGACCACGAAAGCGCCCGGTTCCACCGCGATCTCATCGGCGCCGAGAAGAAACAGAACATCGAGCGCGCCGCTTTTCGCCATTGATCCCGCGTCAAGTCCGCCTTGTCCCGGCACGAAGCCAAGGTCCAGTCCTCCGGCCCGCGCGGCAGCCGTGTGCAGGATCGCAAAGCCGTTCCAGCCCTCCTTGATGGCGCCGAGCGCCTGCGCCACCTTGGCCGCGAGCGCCAAGACGGCTCGCCCATCCTCACGCGCCAGGGCGCCTTGACCGACCAAGACGATCGGCTTTTCCATCTCGGCGGGCGGGGGCTCGCCCATGCTGGCGAGTATCTCCGGCTCCGCCCTAAGATGATTGTATTCATAGTGGCGGACAATGCTGGCGAGCGTCTCCGGTCCGGCCCCGAGATAAGCATATCCATAAGTCAGATCGGCCGGTTCGCCGATGATGCTGATCGGAAAAGCGCCTTTCAGCCAGCGCTTGCGGATGCGCGCATTCAAGACCGGCGCTTCCTTGCGCGGATTTGAGCCGATGATCATCAGGCCATCCGCCTCGTCAATGCCGGCGACAGCCGGGTTGAAAATATAGCTCGCACGGCCAAGGCCAGGATCGAGTTTCGCGCCATCCTGGCGGCAATCGAGCGAGACGGCGCCGAGGCTTTGCATCAGGAGCTGAAGCGCGAACATCTCCTCGACGGCGCAAAGATCGCCGACGATCGCGCCGATCCGCTCCGGTGGCGCCTGTTTGAGCTTGGCCGCGATCGCGCGAAAGGCCGCTTGCCACGACGCTTCGCGCAATTTGCCGTTCTCGCGCACAAAGGGGCGATCGAGGCGTTTGGTCTTTAGACCATCGACAATCTCACGTGTCTTGTCGGAAATCCATTCCTCGTTCACGGCCTCGTTGATGCGGGGCAGAATGCGCATCACCTCGCGCCCGCGCGTGTCGATGCGGATCGCCGAGCCAAGTGCGTCCATAACGTCGATCGACTCCGTCTTGACGAGCTCCCACGACCGCGCCTTGAAGGAATAGGGCTTCGGCAACAGCGCGCCGACCGGACAGAGATCGGCGATATTGCCTTGCAGTTCCGACCGCATCGCGGTCTCAAGATATGTCGTGATCTCCATGTCCTCGCCGCGCCCGATTGCGCCCATGTCGCCAGTGCCGGCGACTTCCGCCGTGAACCGCACGCAACGGGTGCATTGGATGCAGCGGTTCATCGAGGTGCGCACCAGCGGCCCGATGTATTTGTCTTCTACGGCACGCTTATTTTCGCTGTAGCGCGAAGAATCGAAGCCAAAGGCCATGGCTTGATCCTGCAGATCGCACTCGCCACCCTGATCGCAAATCGGGCAATCGAGCGGGTGATTGATGAGCAGGAATTCCATGACTCCCTCGCGGGCCTTTTTCACCATCGAAGATTTGGTGAGCACGACCGGCGGCTCGCCGTTCGGGCCGGGGCGCAGATCCTTGACCGCCACGGCGCAGGATGCCGAAGGCTTGGGCGGCCCGCCCTTCACCTCGACAAGGCACATCCGGCAATTGCCGGCAATCGACAGCCGCTCGTGAAAGCAAAACCGCGGGATCTCCGCGCCAGCCGCCTCGCAGGCCTGCAAAAGCGTATATTCGGGGGGAACGTCGATTTCGATCCCGTCCACGACGAGTTTGCTCATGTCTTCACCTCAATGCGGCGGTTCGACGAGATCGAGACGCCGCTCGATGCGATCCAGTCGCGCTTCGACTCGATCAATACGGCGATTTATCCCGGCGATCGAAAGTTCAACCTGAGCGATTCTTTCTTCGACCGCGGTCATCCGGATTTTCAAGTCGCCAATATCCTCTATGAGGCGATCGAGCTTCGTGTCGAGACGCCGCAAATATTCGAAGATGAGGCTATCGGGCGCGTCTACCATCCGGGCTCCTACTCCGCGGCGACGAGGAAATCTTTCACCGGCTCCTTATGCGGATTGGCGGCATATTGGTCGATGCGCCGCTCGATTTCGGGCCGGAAATGCCGGATGAGACCTTGCACCGGCCAGGCCGCCGCCTCGCCAAACGCGCAGATCGTGTGGCCTTCGATTTGCGTCGTGACTTCGAGCAGCATGTCGATCTCGCGCCGTTGCGCGCGGCCTTCCGCCATGCGGCACATGACCCGCCAGAGCCAGCCCGTGCCTTCCCGGCAAGGCGTACATTGACCACAGCTCTCGTGCTTGTAGAAATAGCTAATCCTTGTGATCGCCCGCACGATATCGGTCGATTTGTCCATCACAATGACGGCGGCCGTGCCGAGCCCAGATTTCAACTTTTGCAGAGTGTCGAAATCCATCACCGCGTCGATGATTTCATGCGCCGGAACGCAAGGCACCGACGAGCCGCCGGGGATCACCGCGAGCAGATTGTCGAAGCCGCCGCGAACGCCGCCGCAATGGCGCTCGATCAATTCGCGGAAAGGAATCGACATCGCCTCTTCCACGTTACACGGCTTGATGACGTGGCCGGAGACGCAGAACAGCTTTGTCCCCGAATTGTTCTTCGCGCCGAAGCTTGCAAACCATGCCGCGCCGCGCCGGAGAATCGCCGGGACGGCGGCAATCGATTCCACATTGTTGACGGTTGTCGGACAGCCATAAAGGCCCATGTTGGCAGGGAAAGGCGGCTTCAGCCTCGGCAGGCCTTTCTTGCCTTCGAGCGACTCCAAAAGCGCGGTTTCCTCGCCGGCGATATAAGCGCCCGCGCCATGATGAACATAAATGTCGACAGGCCACCCGTGGATATTGTTCTTGCCTATAAGCCGCGCCGCACAGGCCTCGCCGATCGCGGCCTCCAAGCGCCGTCCTTCCAAAACAAATTCGCCACGAATGTAAATATAGCAGACATGCGCCCGCATCGCGAAACATGCGAGGAAACAGCCCTCGATCAGAAGCTGCGGATCGTTGCGCATGATTTCCCGGTCCTTGCAGGTGCCAGGCTCCGATTCGTCGGCGTTGACGACGAGATAGGAGGGCCGCGCCGGATCCGGCTTCGGCATGAAGGACCATTTGAGGCCGGTCGGGAAACCGGCGCCGCCGCGCCCGCGCAGGCCCGACGCCTTCATTTCGCCGATGATCCATTCATGCCCCTTGTCGATCAATTTCTTGGTGTTGTCCCATGCACCCCGCGCGACGGCGCCCTTGAGGCGCCAGTCGCCAAATCCGTAGAGATTGGTGAAGATTCGATCCTTGTCTTCAAGCATCTCTATTGACCTTACGATTGGTTCAGGCCGGGCCTACTCAAGGGGCCATTGCGGCCATCGGTGCCATAAAGCGAGACCAAAGAAGTAAGCCCGCCCGCCGGTTCCGAAGTGACGCGCCCGGTTTGCGAACCGGTCTTTACCGGGAGGCCCGCGGCGAGATCGTCGAGCAATTTCTCGAAATTCGGCGGCGCCAGATCCTCGTAATAGTCTTCGTTGATCTGCACCATCGGGGCATTGCAGCAGGCTCCCAGACATTCGACTTCGATCCAGGAGAACATGCCGTCCGCTGTTACTTTTCCCTGCTCGCCAACTCGGCTAAGCAGAATTTCCTTGATCGCGTCGGAGCCGGCGAGCAGGCAAGGCGTCGTACCGCACATCTGAACATGGAACCTTCCGACCGGCGCGAGATTGAACATCGTGTAGAAGGTTGCGATTTCGAGCACCCGGATAAAAAGCATGTCAAGCTTTCGCGCGACCAATTCGATCGCCGGTCTCGGCAGCCAATTATCGTTTTGTTTTTGCGCTTGCCACAACAGCGGGATCACGGCGGACGCCGCGCGACCTTCCGGGTATTTCCGCAAGATTTCCTCGCACCTCGCCTCGTTTTCGCGGGTGAAGGCGAAGGTTTCGGGCTGGTTCTCGGCGAGACGGCGAACGGACATCGATTCAGCTCTTTGGTGTCGTGGCTAGACGGCGGGCCTCGTGCGGCAGGAGCGTTTTGAGTCTCCGGAATGCTGGCGGCGGCATCACCGGTCTATCTCGCCGAAGACGATGTCGAGCGCACCCACAACCGAGCTCACATCGGCAAGCATCGATTTGCGGCAAAGAAAATCCATCGCGGCAAGGTGCGCGAAGCTCGGCGCCCTGATCTTGCAGCGATATGGCTTATTGGTGCCGTCGGAGACGAGATAAACGCCGAATTCTCCCTTTGGCGCCTCGACCGCACAATAGACTTCGCCGGCCGGCACATGGAAGCCCTCCGTATAAAGCTTGAAGAAATGGATTAAAGCCTCCATCGAACGCTTCATTTCGGTGCGGTTCGGCGGCACCACCTTGTAATCCTTTGCAGCGACAGGCCCCCGGCCGTCCGGCGCGAAAAGCTTCTCGACGCATTGCTTCATGATTTTGACCGACTGGCGCATCTCTTCCATGCGAATGACTTGCCGGTCGTAATTGTCGCCGTGGCGCCCAACTGGAATATCGAACTCCATCTCCTCGTAGCATTCATAGGGTTGCGCCTTGCGCAGATCCCAGGGCGCGCCCGAGGCGCGTACCATGACACCGGAAAATCCCCGGAGCCAACACTCCTCGAGGCTGATGACGCCGATATCGACGTTGCGCTGCTTGAAGATGCGGTTGTCGATGAAGAGAGTCTGCATATCGTCGCAGACTCTTAGGAATGGATCGCACCAGGCAGAGATGTCCTCGATGAGCTGGTCCGGGATATCAGTATGCACGCCGCCGGGCCGGAAGTAATTGGCATGCAGACGGGCGCCCGACGCGCGTTCATAAAAGACCATGAGCTTTTCGCGTTCCTCGAAGCCCCACAGCGGCGGCGTCAAGGCGCCGACATCCAATGCCTGCGTGGTGATGTTAAGAAGATGCGACAGGATTCGGCCGATTTCGCAAAACAAAACGCGCAGCAGCTGGCCGCGCCGCGGCACTTCGAGGCCGAGCAATTTCTCGATGGCGAGGCAGAAGGCATGTTCCTGATTCATTGGCGCGACATAATCGAGCCGGTCGAAATAAGGTATGTTCTGCAAATAGGTGCGCGCCTCCATCAGTTTCTCGGTGCCGCGATGAAGCAGCCCGATATGCGGATCGACGCGCTCGACGACTTCGCCGTCGAGTTCAAGAACGAGCCGCAAGACGCCATGCGCGGCGGGATGCTGCGGACCAAAATTGATCGCGAAATTACGGACCGGATTTTCGTTCATGGCCGTTGCGTGCCGTTCACGTCGTGCGCCATTCATTGCGGGTTGCGCTCCGCCTTCTCGTCGCCAGGCAACACATAGTCGATCGCGCCCTCCCAAGGGGACAGGAAATCGAACGAGCGAAATTCCTGGTCGAGGTGGACAGGCTCGTAGACGACGCGCTTTTGCTGGTCGTCGTAGCGAACCTCGACATAGCCGGTCATCGGAAAATCCTTGCGCAAGGGGTGCCCGTCGAAGCCGTAATCGGTCAACAAGCGCCGCAAATCCGGGTGGCCTGAAAAAAGCACGCCGAAAAGATCGTAGGCCTCGCGCTCGAACCAATTGGCGCCGGGATAAAGCCCGGTCAGCGAGGCGACCGGCGTGACCTCGTCGGTCGCGACCTTAATACGAATGCGGCGGTTGTGCTTGGGGGAGAGAAGGTGGGTGACGACATCGAAGCGCTTTTCTCGAACCGGATAATCGACGGCGGTGAGATCGATGAAGGACACGAAGAGACAGTTTGGATCGTCGCGGAGATAGGTCACCGTCTCGATCAAGCGGCCGGGCTCGACCGTCAAGGTCAATTCGCCATAGGCGGTCGAAATCCCGCTGACGGCGCCGGGCAAAGCCGCCGCTATTGCCTCGCCAAGCTGTTGCAGGCTGCCGTCCATCACGACTCTAATCCAATGCGCGTTCAAGCTCCACTTCGCGGTTAAGACGCCGCGCGAGCTGTTCCAACCCGTTTCTTGCCGAACGCCGGAATCCGGTTTGTACGGAAAAAGACTTACCGCTCGATCGTGCCGGTGCGGCGGATCTTCTTTTGGAGGAGCAATATGCCATAAAGGAGCGCTTCCGCCGAGGGCGGGCAGCCGGGAACGTAGATATCGACGGGCACGATCCGGTCGCAGCCGCGTACGACCGAATAGGAATAGTGGTAATAGCCGCCGCCGTTGGCGCAGGATCCCATCGAGATCACATAACGCGGCTCCGGCATCTGATCATAGACCTTGCGCAGGGCAGGGGCCATTTTATTGCAGAGCGTGCCGGCGACGATCATCACGTCGGATTGACGCGGCGAGCCGCGCGGCGCGACGCCGAAACGTTCGACATCATAGCGCGGCATCGCGACCTGCATCATTTCGATGGCGCAGCAGGCAAGCCCGAAGGTCATCCACATGAGCGAGCCGGTACGCGCCCAGTTGATGAGATCGTCCGCCGTGGTGACGAGAAATCCTTTGTCGGCGAGGCGATCGTTAAGCGAAAGAAAATAAGGGTCCGCCGCCGCCCGCGCGATATCCGGCTGTGGCAGGTTCAATCCCATTCGAGCGCTCCCTTCTTCCATTCGTAGACGAAACCGATGGTCAGAACGCCAAGAAAGATCATCATCGACCAGAAGCCGAAGGGCCCGGCTTCGCGGAAAGCCACCGCCCAGGGAAACAGAAACGCGACCTCGAGATCGAAAATGACGAAAAGCAGCGACACGAGATAAAAGCGCACGTCGAATTGCATGCGAGCGTTGTCGAAGGCGTTGAAGCCGCATTCATAGGCGGAAAGCTTTTCCGGATCCGGCGCCTTGAACGCGGCAAGGAAGGGAGCAACCAACAAGGCGCCCGAAATTGCGGCGGCAACCGCCATGAAGACCGCGAGCGGCAAATATTGATCGACGAGATGGCTCGGCATGAATAGGCTCCGTCTTGGTTGCGTGGGACGCCGCCAATCAGGAGATAAGGGCTGCGGACCCCTGTTTCAAGCTGGTACCGCAGTGCAACCAACTGTGCAAGGCGGTGTTTGAGATTAGCCGAAGCCGGACTTTTCCAGTCGGCCTTTCATAGCTCGTTTACGGCATTGTCGCCCATCATCACCATTGTCAGGACCGCCTTCGCCTCCCAGCGGGCCTGGCGCCACGCTGCCGCCGACCTGCCCCCAATTCGGATTTGGATTGTGTTCCTTGGTGCGGTGTAACTGGAGCGGCGCGGTCGCCACGATCGCCAGCCTCGGCCGGGTCAGTCAGGCGGCCACGGTGGACAGCCTGACGATTGGATCATCGTTCAAGGACGCGATCGTTCCCGGCGTCGAGTAACGGCAGCGCTGAACAGCCCATTCGTCGTTTTGTTCCATGAGCATGGCGCCGACGAGCCGTGCGACCGCTTGCTCATTGGGCGAAGCCGGCCGAAGGTTCCGCCGCGCGAAGTGCGATGGAACGGCCGGCGAAGGGATCGTCGCGTTTGGCGCAAAAAAAAGGGCCCGGCGAAATAGTCCAGGCTCAATTTCCGCGAAGCGGCACCGGGCCGCCCCCGATGCGGACAAAGCCTTGCGCGAGCGCGAGGGGCCTTACCGCCGCTCCACTGAAATGGCCGGGGTCGAGATCGGTTGCCGGTGTGGCATTGAAGGCCGAGACATAAGCGGCCGAAGGCCGGTTCGAAAGCGCATCGGGAATGTTGCGGGCCGCCAGACGCAGGCCGGTGAAGGACTGTCCAAGGATCGACTGCGCCGGGAAATTTGCGGTTGGAATATCGCCGGCGAGACCGCGAAGCTTGGCCCGGTCGAGGCGCGGCGCTGCGATAGGCGATTGCTTGGCCGGTCCGCTGATGGTGCCTCCCGGCGTCTGGTTCGGCATCAGTCCGCGCGGGTCGTCTACCGGTGCCTCCGATGCGAACGCAAGCACTTGCTTTGGCACGCCGGCACGATCCTTGGGCCCTTGGGTAATTATAACGGGGAGATTTGCAGCGCGTGCCAATAGCGAATTTCCGCTAGACGCGGCAGCGTCGCTAATCATTTCGTTCTTGGTGACGCCTTTGGAAGCCTGTGCACCGCCTCCGCCTTGAGTCGGGACGGCCGCGAGCGCGACCACGGGTCCGAGCGAAGCCGGCCGAGCGGGCGGGATGGGCATATCGGCGAAGGCGACCGCGACATCGCCGGGCTGCCTTGGACGAGGAAGTGGAACGGGCGCCGTTGCCGCGGAGGCGGCGCCTTTGCCGGTCTTAATATCTGCCGCCTCCGCGTCCCGCTCTTGCCGCTCGCCGCGGCCTTGCTCGATTTCCGCGCGGTTGCCGCGCAAACTTAGGGCGGAGCCCAAATCCGCGACCCGTGACCGGTCCGCTTCTGCCGGGTTTGGCTCGTTTTGGAGCGAATTTTTGCCAGGCACCGAGGCCCGGGCGACGGTAGCCTGCGAGTTACCGCGATCGGCGGGCGCGCCTGGATATCCGGGCGCCGCGCCGGCGCGATTTTCGTCATTCATGCGAAGCGCGGCAACCTCGGTGCCACCATGGTGCGAGCGCGCGGGCCGGACAGCCCGCGGCAGGACCGCATCGGCTTCTTCCTCTTCATCGTGTTTGCCAAACAGCCAGGCGAACAGTCCTCCCGATGCTGCCACTTGCGGCACATCGGACATCACGCCCCCGCGCGAGGCGATTTCGGCGCGAGCCTCCTGGTAGCGGGGCAGCGCGCGGCCGTCCGCGGCGAGATCGACGGACTTGCCGTCCGGGAAGACACGTGCGAGTTGTGCGTAGCTCATGCGCGGCCAATACCTCACGCCGCCGACGTCGAGATGAACGAAGTTCGAGCTTGGATACCAGCCGACGCCGCCGCGTTGCAGACGCATGCCGATTTCGCGAATTCTTTCCATCGACATGCCGGGCATGGTCGTATCCATCGCCCTGCCCAATATATGCTGCGAATGCTCGGCGACGCCGCGTGAGCGGCGGCGCAGCATGGCGTTGGTTTCCGGCGAGCGGTAGGCCGAAACGATCACGATCGGCTGGGTTGCCCCAGCGGTACGGTAGACCTCCCAAATTACATCGAACAGGCGCGGATCCATCCGGGTGGTGTCGTTATTGCGCCAATCGCGCAGGAACCAATTGAGCTTTGCAAGAACCGCCGGATCATACGAGCCGTTGACGCGGAAGGTCGCCTGGATCGATTCGCCAGTGTGGGAATGATAGAGGTTCAACGTGCGGGTATCGCCGTTGGCGGCCGCCGTCTCGGTCGAGGATGGAACGGCGATGCTCGCCAAGAGCGCCGCGACTCCGGTTGCAGCAACGAGAGCAGCATATCTGACGGGAGCCGGGCGGCGGTGCGATTTTCGCAAAATGTAATCTCGCGGTGAATGAAATCTCGCGGTTCTAACTGGCTGGAAACTGGCCTAGATATGTGAGCCGCCGCACGACGATATCCGCGAGAAGCGCACTCACCGGTATTGAAGCGAACTCATACTAAGAGTTTGCGAACTCTTGCCGCTTACGGTTAACGGCCCGTAACGCGCTCTTAACCTTCCCTCATTGACGAATCCTCAGCCATTGAGGGGCTATTTTCCATCAAATAAAGTGGCAAATATGGCGAGCCTGTGTCGGATCTGGCGCGGAGATTCCGCGGTTCGCATTTGGCTTGCGTACCATTGTGTCTGCGTTGCATCTCGCGCCCCGGGCTGCGGCATCGGGATTCGTTTGAATCGGACTCCTGCATTGAATCCGGCACAATTCTAGCCAAGATGCCAATCGCTTTACGGCTTCAAGTACAAGTCGAGCTGAGATTTTCGGAAGCGGGCCGACTATGCGGGCGCGGGTTGCCCTCCGCGCAAGAATCGCATTCCGCTCCCGCCAACCTCGCTTCCGTTTGTATCGCGTTGCGGCTTCCCGCGTAAGGCGAGCCGCTTTAGTGACTTGCGACACTCCCTTATTGGCATGAGCTGGATCAAGAAAAAGGCCGGAAGCGGCAGGCCGGGCTCGGCTATTGATCTTTGACAAACTGAAAAGCAATGCCCATGCTGCAGGTTTTCGGAGACATTGATGCGGTCATGCGGAAGGCGCGGAATCGTGCGACGCTCGAAGCGAGACGGCGAGGGGCCGCGTTTGCTGCAACGGGGCGTGAAGCCGGCGGAGGTCGCGCGCCGGCTCGAAG
>JBOHJU010000053.1:0-12021 GCA_050728755.1 Methylocella sp. | reverse complement strand
GAACAATATCTGAAGATATCGACCCAATACGCCAATTCGTCGCGCGCGCCGGAAGCCCTCCTGCGCCTCGGCCAGTCGTTGAACGCCCTTGGCGCCAAGGAACAAGCTTGCGCGACCTATGGCGAAATCGCGCGGAAATACCCCAATGCCACGGCTACGGTCAAGGCAGGCGCCGAACGGGAGGCCAAGCGCGCGAAATGCTAATATGCGATAGACCCGGTCCCGGCAGGCCGCGCGCAAACCTTGCGCGCAAGCACCTCGCGAGGTCCGTCAAAATAGCCGCCCCCGCGGCCGCCGCGGCGCGGTTCAGCAGCACGGACATTGCCGCTCTTTTCTGCCCTTGGGAGGCTGCACGGGGAATCGTTCTTGGCGTTTCCGGCGGCCCCGATTCGGTCGCCCTGATGCTGCTGGCGGCGGAGTGGGCGCACGGGTGCGCCACGAGGCCTCCGCTTTATGTAGCAACCGTCGACCACGGATTACGCAAGGACTCGGCAAGCGAGGCCGAAATGGTCGCCCGCTGGGCTGCCGGGCTTGCGCTGCCGCACGCCATTCTCGTCTGGAATGGCGCCAAGCCAAAATCCAGAATTCAGGAGCGCGCCCGCGAAGCCCGCTACGAATTATTGCTCGATTACGCGGCCAGGGTTGGCGCCGATCACGTCATGACCGCGCATCACGCCGACGATCAAGCCGAGACGATTCTTTTTCGGCTGCTGCGCGGCAGCGGCGTTTCGGGGCTCGCCGGCATGGCAAGTTCAAGCAAACGGAACGGGCTGATCCTTGCCCGCCCGTTGCTGGCAATTGCCAAGGCGGACCTCGCCGCCTTATGCGAATCGAGGGCGCATCCTTTTATCAACGATCCTTCGAACGACGATCCTGCCTATGCGAGAACCAAGATGCGGAGCCTTGGCCGCCTGCTCGCCGGCGAAGGCCTCGGCCGCGCCGCGTTGTTGCAGCTCGGCCAAAGGGCCGCCAGGGCGGAGGCTGCACTTGCCGCCCGCGCGAGCGCGGTCCGCGCCGATCTCGCGGCGCGGCGCGAGGAAGGCGGATTTCGCGCCGACATATCGGCACTCGCGGCCGAGCCGGAAGAGATTCTTTTACGGTTTGTTGCCGATGAACTGAAATTGATAAGTTGTGGCAAGCCGCTTCGCCTCGATCGACTCGAAGCTCTGACGCTGCGGCTCGGCCAGGCGCTGCGCGCCGGGATCGCCTTCACGGGAACCTTGGGCGGGGCGGCGCTGCGGCTGCAAAGCAACCGCATTCTTGTCATTGCGAGGGAAGGGGCGCGATGGCGCGCCCCAGACCCCCCGGTGTCTTCGAGGGGAGGATCCTGAGAATGATGTTAAGGCTCACCTGAGAGTGATTCAAGACTCACTTGGCAAGCGCGAAATCCAGGCTTACATTGACTAAACGCCCAGTTAGCAGCGGGTGCTGTTTCAACCGATGACGGCCCTCGGGCCGGAACGGTGTTTAGCGGGAACGAAGATGAATCCGAACTTCCGGAATTTCGCCCTTTGGGTAATCATTATCCTGCTCGTCGTTGCGCTTGTCATGCTGTTTCAAAACCCTGGGCAGCGGGTTCCGTCGCAAGACATCGCCTTTAGCCAGCTTTTGAACGAGGTCGACCAAGGCCATGTCCGCGAGGTGACGATCGCCGGCAACGAGATCACGGGTCATTTCACCGACAATCGCGCCTTTGCGACCTATGCGCCAAACGACCCGACGCTGGTCCAGAGCCTTTACAAGAAAAACGTGTCGATCACGGCCAAGCCTCCGTCGGAAAACACCAACTGGTTGATGACCCTTCTCGTCAACGGGCTGCCGCTGATTGCCATCCTCGGCATCTGGATCTTTCTTTCCCGGCAAATGCAGGGCGCGGGCGGCAAAGCCATGGGGTTTGGCAAATCCAAGGCGAAGCTCCTGACCGAGGCGCATGGGCGGTTTACGTTCGAGGACGTCGCCGGCGTCGACGAGGCCAAGGAAGACCTCCAGGAAATTGTCGAGTTCCTGCGCGATCCGCAGCGGTTCCAAAAGCTTGGCGGGCGAATCCCGCGCGGTGTTTTGCTTGTCGGCCCGCCCGGGACCGGCAAGACGCTGCTCGCGCGCGCCATCGCCGGGGAAGCCAACGTGCCCTTCTTTACGATTTCCGGATCGGATTTCGTGGAAATGTTTGTCGGCGTCGGCGCGAGCCGCGTCCGCGACATGTTCGAGCAAGCCAAGAAGAACTCGCCTTGCATTGTCTTCATCGATGAAATCGACGCCGTTGGCCGGCATCGCGGCGCCGGTCTCGGCGGCGGCAACGACGAACGCGAGCAAACCTTGAACCAGCTCCTCGTCGAGATGGACGGTTTCGAGCCGAACGAGAGCATCATCCTGATTGCGGCAACAAACCGTCCCGACGTGCTCGATCCGGCGCTTCTCCGCCCCGGCCGCTTCGACCGCCAGATTGTCGTGTCGAACCCCGATATCGTCGGGCGCGAGAAGATCCTCAAGGTGCATGTGCGCAAAGTCCCGCTGTCGCCGGATGTCGATTTGCGGACGGTGGCGCGCGGCACGCCCGGCTTTTCGGGTGCCGACCTCATGAATCTCGTCAATGAAGCGGCCTTGCTTGCGGCGAGGCGCGCCAAGCGTTTCGTCACCATGTCCGAGTTCGAGGATTCGAAAGACAAGATCATGATGGGCGCCGAGCGCCGCACAATGGTCATGACCGAGCAAGAGAAGATGTTGACCGCCTATCACGAGGGGGGCCACGCGATCGTCGCCCTCAACGTTGTGGCCACCGACCCCGTGCATAAAGCGACCATCATCCCGCGCGGGCGCGCCCTCGGCATGGTCATGCAGCTCCCCGAACGCGACAAGCTTTCGATGAGTTTCGAGCAGATGACATCGAGGCTTGCCATCTGCATGGGCGGCCGGGTTGCCGAGGAAATTATCTTCGGCAAGGATAAGATCACGTCGGGCGCGCAATCCGACATCGAGGCGGCGACCAAGCTCGCCCGCGCCATGGTGACGCGCTGGGGCTTCTCCCCGGAGCTTGGCACCGTCACCTATGGCGAAAATCAGGAGGAGGTTTTCCTCGGCTATACCATGGGGCGGCAGCAAACCATCTCCGAGGCCACTGCCCAGAAAATCGACGCGGAGGTGCGCCGCCTGGTGGAGGCGGGTCTTGCCGAAGCAACCCGGATCATTACCGAAAAGCGGGAAGATCTCGAAACTCTCGCCAGGGGTCTCCTCGAATATGAGACGCTTACCGGCGAAGAGATCAAGGAGCTTTTGAAGGGGCATGCTCCGGTGCGCGATATCGGCGACGATCATGAGCCGCCACTGCGTGGCTCTCCCGTCCCGACCACTGGCGTGGTGCGGCCTAAGCCTGGCCCCGAGCCAGGCGGTCTGGAGCCGCAGCCGCAAGCATGAGCGCGCGGTCTCCCCGCCTGGCGAGGCGATACGATCGCCGCGAGCGTGTTCGCCAGGAAGCGGGGAAGAGGCACGCGCGCCGTGGCGTGAGTGCCAAATACCCGCGTGCTGACCAGGCGCTGAACCGGCTGCGTTGATAAGATCATTAAGAAACAGAGCGGCTTTCCGGTCTTCGGCACACCTAGGAGACGAGACGGCCTCGAAACGGCTCTGCCCTCGCGGCAAAAGTGCCGGCCTGCTCCCGGCACCGGAAGCGAGGGCGCGGCAATGCCCGTGCATCGGCGACGGAACACGAAAACAATTTGGGCGCTCTGGCCACGATCCCCACGCATTGACGAGCCCAGCGCGCCGCGGGCGTCCTCGCTCGCGGGCGCCCTCGTGCAACGCTGCCCTGCCTGTATGCTGCTCCGGCAACGCCCCTTCGCGATCGCTTACCGCGATCGCTTCGCCCGCGTTGCCTGGAGGAAATGCCATGATTAAGATCACATCGTTATCAGTCGCCGGGGCTCTTCTCGCCTGCGGTCTTTCCGCCGCGGCAGCCGACGCGCAGGCAAACCGGACTTGGGTTTCTGGAAATGGGAAGGACAGCGGCGCATGCACGTTCGCCCGCCCGTGCCAGACTTTTGCCTTCGCGCTCACCCAGACAAACGCCGGCGGCGAAATCGACGTGCTCGACCCGGCCAGCTATGGCGCGGTGACCATCGCCAAGGCGATCAGCATCGTCAACGACGGCGTCGGCGTCGCGGCCATCGGGGTTACCTCGGGCAACGCCATCACCATCAATGCGGGCGCGAGCGACAGCGTTCAACTGCGCGGCCTGACCATCGAGGGGCTTGGTTCCGGGTCAAACGGCATCCAGTTGAACTCGGGCGGCAACCTCGCCATCGAAAACTGCGTCATCCGGGGTTTTGCCAATGCCGGGATCAATATCGCGCCCACCGGATCGGCGGCTGTTACCGGCGTGCTTAGAAGCGTCATAACGGACAATAATGGCATCGGAATCGAGGTAGGTGACGCGATGACCCTGTGGGATCGCTCAATGTCACCATCGTCGATAGCGAGGCTTCCAACAACCCAGGAATTGGCATCGTTGCGGAATCTGCGGCCGGCGGAGGGGCCATCGCCGCCGTCACAGTGCGCAATTCCGTTGCCAGCTACAACGGGACCGGACTTTTCGCGCAGAATTCCATTCTTCGGGTCGGGCATTCTGTGGCCACGGGGAACAATACTGGAGTCAGCACGTCCGTTGCCACAATATTTAGCTACGGCGACAACGACATCGACGGGAACACGAACGACAATTTCGGCGCTCTGACCCCGCTCGCGATGCATTGACGAGCCCTCCGCGCTGCGGGCGGCCTCGCTCGCGGCGCGATGGTTCGATTAAACGACCCGCCGCGTCAAGGTTACAGCACTACAACCCGCGTGCCGACTTTGACCCGGTTATAGAGATCGATGGCATCGGCGTTCATCATCCTTATGCAGCCGGAGGACACCGCCTTGCCGATCGTGTCCGGCTCGTTTGTGCCGTGGATGCGGAAAAGCGTGTCCTTGTTGCCCTGGAACAGATAGAGCGCGCGGGCGCCGAGCGGATTATCGAGCCCGCCGTCCATCTCCTCCGGCAAATCGGGGCGGCGCTCCAGCATTTCCTTGGGCGGAATCCAGCGCGGCCATTCGGATTTGCGGCCGACATGCGCGATGCCCTTCCATGCGAACCCCTGGCGGCCGACGCCGATCCCATATTGAATGGCGCGGTCGCCTGGTTGCACAAGATACAAATGCCGCGAGCCTGTGTCGATCACGATCGTGCCCGCCGGCTCTTTGGTCGGGTTTTGCACCATCGTGGCGGTTTTCTGGTTGAAATTGACGCCGAGCTCGAGATCGTCGCTGCCGTAGGCTTGGCCGCGCGGCCCTGACCCATAAGGGTCTGCATAGTAAGGGGAGCCATAGGCATAGGGGTGGCCATTGTGACGCGGAGCGGGCGGTGCGCCCGGATAGGCGTAAGCGCCGGGATAAGACGGATAGGATGGATAATCGTAATAAGACGGATAGTCGGGGTAGTAGCCCCCGTAACTGCGCCACTGCGCACAAGCCGGCGCCGCCGGAATGAGAAGGATCAAGGCCAGGATAAGAGAAGCTAGGCCAGCGGGGGCAAAGCCGCCTTGCTGTTTTGTTGCACACATATCGAGACTCGGGATTCGCTGTCCACCCATCACATGGCGCATGATTTTCTCAAAAAAAGGCAAAATCGGGCCGCGGCTTTCGATGGTTTTGTGCCGACGAGCCGCCTATGGATACAAACATGAACGTGTCTGGCAAGCCGCCAAACCGGTCTTAACTCGCCTCAGACGCTTAGCCGAGCAGTCAGATCACGACGACAGGCGTGCCGACTTTGACCCTCGAATAAAGATCGACGACGTCGTCGTTGAGGAGGCGGATGCAGCCGGAAGAAACCGCGCGGCCAATCGTATCGGGCTCGTTGGTGCCGTGAATACGAAACAGAGTGTCGCCATGTTTGTTGTAGAGATACATGGCGCGGGCGCCGAGCGGATTGGCAAGGCCGCCCTCCATGACGCGCGGCAGATCCGGGCGGCGTAACAGCATGGCGGCGGGGGGCGTCCAGCTAGGCCATTCGGCGCGGCGGCCGATATGGGCGCGTCCGGACCACGCAAAGCCCTCGCGTCCGACCCCGATCTCGTAGCGCATCGCCTTGCCTCCCTTCATCGACAGATAGAGATAGCGATCCTTGGTGTCGATCGTAATCGTTCCGGCATGTTCGCCAGTCGGATCGCCGACAATCGCGCGAGTCGGTTGAACCTCGCGCTGGACATCGGTTGGTAGGCTCACCGGCAGCACTTGACGATTCATAAGCCCCGGCGGCGAGCCGCCGTCGAAGGCTTGCGCGCTTGTCGAGAGCAGCGCGGCGAACCCCGCCGCCACGATGAAATGAGTTGTCGAGAAGTTGAACATTGGTTTGGCCCCCGTTCGTCGGCCACTGAGATGTGTCGCGTGCTTAACGCGCAAGCCCGGCGGTTTGTTCCGTCGCGAGAAAGCGCGGGTGTGATTTTTTGCGGCGGCATGGAATGACGCGGCTGTTTGTTCGGGCGCGTCAGTTTCTCGGCCAGGAGAAATCGTCGGCCCGGCCGGGCTTCGGGGCGAGCGGCCTGCCCTGCTGCAAGGTTTGCTCGATCAATGCCCGCGCTGTGTTCTTCGCTGCTCCGGCGGTTGGCGTCCGCGTGGCGAGTTCGCCGCCTGGGGCGAGCGCGGGGCCGGTCAAAGGCAAGATAGGGCCGGCAACCGGTTTTTGCGCGGGCGGGGCCTCGCTTCCAGGCAAAGCCGCATTCGACGGCGTTCCCGCGTCATCCGGGTTTGGTGCGTTCGCCAAGTTTGGGGCGGCGCCCGGCGGCATGCCCGGCTCGCTCTTGGGCCGCACCTCATCGAGATTGCGGCGGATCTCAGGTTCGACAAAATGGGCAAGCTTACGCGCTCCCGCCTTGGTGAAATGGACCCCATCGGCGGCGCGCAACCGCACGGTCTGACCGTTGATGTCCGGGCCGAAAGCACTGTATTGACCGGCCTCGTCGGCGAAGGCCTCCCATATGTCGACGTAGGTGGCGCCCGCCTTTTCGGCGTAGGCGCGATAGAATTCATTGAAGGCCAGCGCATCCTCGGAAAGCCGCTCGCTTCTCAGGATCGGCAGCCCGACCCAGACGAGTGGGATTTTCTTATCGCGGAACATTGCCGCGATGGTTTCGATCCGTTGCGTGTAGATCGCTTCCCATTCCGGCGAGCGTGGCTCGTAGCTGCCATTGGCGTCGCGCAACGGTTGCCGGTCGTTGCTGCCGATCAACATGACGGCGAAATCGATTTTCTCACCGCTCGCGAGCATCTCTTGCGTGGCCTTGGTCCAATCGAAGAAATCGTCGCGGACGAGGCCTGAGTCTTCTTTCGCCTTGCGCAGGATGGCGACCTCCGGCCGGTTCTTGAACGCTTCGGTTAGTCCTTGCGCCAGCATCTGGGCGAGGCTGTCGCCGAGGACCGCGACGAAATAGGAAGGCGCGACAGCGGGTTTGGCGGGTGCCTTTGCGATTGCTTTTTCGCCCGCTTTTCGCGCCGGGCGGCTTGACCTCGGCCGCGCAAGGTATGGTTCCGGCGCGACCCGGCGGTATTCCCGCCTTGGTTTCACAGCGCGGCCCGGCGGCGGATTTGGCTGGAACAATTGCTCGAACCAACCAAAGGGGTCGAATTGCGCCAGCGCGGGCGGGCTGCCTGCCAGAGACAGCAAAAATGCGATTGCCGCAAGCGCGGCGGCGGCCGGCTTCGGCAAAAGCCATGCCCGCGACGCGCGATCCTCCGGTCCGGAATTTTTCGCCATGGCTGACACTCTACCTCACCAAGGCCTTGGATGCACGCGGCGTTGCGGCGGCGGTCCGGCCTTCGCTCTCGTCCTTGCCCTGGCTGAGAGCAATTGAAAAAGCTCTAGGCGCGAATTTGTTGAAATGCTACTGACAGCTTCGGCTTTGGGCCGAATTTTCGCGATGGAAACGGCCTTATGGCACGGGGTCAACCGGTCCTTTTTCAATCGAACGCGGATTTGTCCACCCTGCTCGCAGCCGTCGCATCGGGCGATCGCAAGGCGTTCCGGACTCTTTACGACAAATCCGCGCCGGTCCTCTTTGCCATATGCGTGCGCCTGATGCGGGATCGCGACGTGGCGCAGGACGTGCTTCAAGAAGCGATGACCAGAATTTGGCGCAAGGCGCATCTTTTCGATGCTTCTAAAGGTAATGCTATGGCGTGGATGGCGGTGGTTACCCGTAATTGCGCCTTGAGCCGGTTAGCCGCCGCACCGCCGCTTTCTTCTTCGCTCGACGAAGCGGGGATGCTGGCGGCGGTCGAGGCAAGGCCGTCCGGTGACCCGGTGATCGCGGCCGATGTCCGGCAATGTCTAAAGGAGCTAAACGAAAAATATCGAAAGTGCGTTACTTTGATTTATCTGCACGGCCTGAGCTATGAGGAGCTTGCAACGCAAATCGGCGCTCCCCTAGGGAGCGTGAAGTCATGGGTTCACCGCGCGGTGCGGGAACTCGCTCTCTGTATGGGAAAATGATGTCCGGGGATCTTGACCAGATCGCTGCCGCCTATGCGCTGGGCCTGGTGCGCGGAGCCGCCCGCGCGGCGATCGAGGCGAGGCTTTCCAGCGATCCGGCACTGCAAGCGAAGGTCAAGCTTTGGCAAGAGAACTTTGCGCCACTCGATCTCGCCGCCGGGCGGGAAATGCCGGCGGCTGGGCTTTTCGACACGATTCTCGACGCCATTGGCGCCAGCGACGGGGAAGAGCTTTCAGGCACGCTGACCCGGCGCGCCGGAACCGGCCTTTGGACCGAGATGTCGCCGGGAGTGACCTATTCAGTCCTCTTCGACGATCCGGTCGCCAAGCGGCGCTCGATGCTCGTCCGAGCCTTACCCGGCGCGACGTATGAATCGCATTTCCACGATCAGGGCCATGAGGAATGTCTCGTTCTCGAAGGCGAGCTCATAATGGGCGATTTGAAATTGTTGGCCGGGGATTTCCATCTTGCCGCCAAGGGCAGCGCGCATCCTCCAGCGACGACGATGTCGGGGTGCCTTCTTTATCTTTCTACAGCGCTTTAGAGCGCGCGCCGGGATCACGCCATGCGTCGAATGGCCCGGCTCGTTCAGCGCGAACTTCAGCTCTTCGGCAAAAGCACCGTATCGACGACGTGCATGACGCCATTCTTCTGGATGACGTCGGCGGTGGTCACGAAGGATTTATCCCCTCTCGCGTCGATGATTTCCAGTCTGCGGCCATCTTGCCGCACGGTCAGCTCCTCGCCCTCGACGGTTTTGTAGGTGGCCTCGCCGCCGCCCTTTGTGACCGCCGCGACGAAATCGGCCGCGGAAATCCTGCCGGGAATAACGTGGTAGGTGAGAACCGCGGTCAAGGCGGCCGTGTTTTCCGGCTTCAATAGCGTTGCGGCCATGCCCTTGGGCAGTTTCTCAAAACCCTTGTTCACCGGCGCGAAAACCGTAAAAGGTCCTTCGCCTTGCAAAGTCTCGGCCAGTCCGGCTGCCTTGACAGCCGCGACAAACATCGTGTGATCCTTCGAATTCTCCAGGTTTTCGACGATGTTCTTCGACGGATACATCGGCGCGCCGCCGACTTCCATGGTGATTTCCGCAACGGCGGGGGAAAGCACGGCGCCGCCCAGTGCGGCAAAGTTCATGGCGGCGGCAAACGCCGCGTCGCGAACCGTAAACATGCAATTTTCCCTGCGAATTCGGTGCCGCCTTGCGGCAGGAAACGATGGGTGGCGACGGCTTTTGGCCCGTTCCGGCCTCGTTACAGGCTTTTTTGCGGACGCGCAGCAAAAAAGTTGCGCACGCCGTTTGGTGCAGCTAGCTGGCGGATCCGGCAGCAAGCTTCCGGCGCGGGTTCCTAATTCGAAAGCAAGCGCCGGAGTGCGAGGCCGGATAGCTAGCGCTACATAGGCCTCAACATACGAATTGCCGAATGGCACGAGGATGAACATCATGTTCGACAAGTCGAAAAGCGTCGAGCTTCCGGCCGATCAGGACCCGCGGTGGCAGGCTGTCGCCACGCGGGATCGCAACTTCGACGGTCAATTCTACTATTGCGTCAAGACGACCGGCGTTTACTGTCGGCCATCCTGCGCCGCGCGCCTGGCAAAACCAAGGAACGTGAGCTTTTTCGCGTCCTGCGAAGACGCCGAACGCGCGGGGTTCCGCCCGTGTAAGCGATGTAAGCCAAATGAGCCTGCCTTGGCCCAGCAGCGTGTCGCAAAGATCGCGAAGATCTGCCGGGATATCGAGTCCGCCGGCGAGATCCCAACCCTCGGCGAGCTGGCCCGCAAGGCCAGCTTAAGCGCTTACCATTTCCATCGGCTATTCAAAACCGTCACCGGCGTGACGCCGCGAGACTACGCGATTGCCCATCGCGCCAAGCGCGTTCGGGAAGCGCTTGCAAAGCCCGGCACGACGGTGACGGCGACGATATACGCCGCCGGCTTCAGTTCCAGCGGAAGGTTCTACGAAACCTCAAATGCGGTGCTAGGCATGACCCCCACCGATTATCGCGCGGGGGGCGCGAACACAAAGATACGCTTTGCAGTCGGCGAATGCTCGCTTGGCTCCATCCTCGTGGCGAGCACCGGGAAGGGCGTTTGCGCCATCCTCATGGGCGACGATCCGGAGGCACTCGCGCGCGACCTTCAGGACCGCTTTCCGCGCGCTGAGCTCATTGGCGGCGACCCGGAGTTCGAGGCGCTGGTCGCCAAGGTCGTCGGCTTCGTCGAAACGCCGTCGCGCGGCCTCGACCTGCCGCTCGACGTGCGCGGCACCGCCTTCCAGCAAAGAGTCTGGCAGGCGCTGCGGGAAATTCCCGCCGGTTCGACGGCGAGCTACGCGGACGTCGCCAAGCGGATTGGGGCGCCGAAGGCGGTTCGCGCGGTGGCAAGGGCATGCGCAGCGAACGCCATCGCGGTGGCAATTCCCTGCCATCGTGTCGTGCGAAACGACGGTGCGCTCTCCGGCTACCGCTGGGGCGTCGCGCGCAAGCGCACCTTGCTTGAACGGGAGACTGCAACATGAACATCCAAACGAACTTCTCTTCCGGATCCCCCGCCGGCCGCGTCGCGCGGATCGACTGGAACCGCGTCGCCGGCGAGCTTTGCGAGCATGGGTTTGCGGTGCTGGAGAAGTTTCTGCCGCGGGAAGAATGCGCGGCCATCGCTTCTCTCTACTCCGACGATAGCCGCTTTCGCGGCCGCGTCGTTATGGACCGGCACGGATTCGGCAAGGGCGAGTACAAATATTTCGCCTATCCTCTCCCCCCGCTGATTTCAAAGTTTCGCGGACTTCTCTATGAGCGGCTGGCGCCTATCGCCAACGAATGGAACGAGCGCATGGGACTCGGCCCGCGCTGCCCGGCAAAGCACGAGGAGTTCCTAGAACTCTGCCATGCAGCCGGGCAGCTGCGCCCGACGCCGCTTCTCCTTCAATATGAGCCGGGCGACTATAACTGTCTTCACCAGGACCTCTACGGTGAACTGGCTTTTCCGCTTCAGATTACGATCCTGCTCTCGGAGCCGGGCCGTGACTTCACGGGAGGCGAATTCGTCTTGACCGAGCAGCGGCCGCGCATGCAGTCACGAGCAGAGGTCGTCCCGTTGCGGCAAGGCGATGCGGCGATCTTTGCACTCCACCACCGGCCGGTGAACGGAACGCGCGGCATCTATCGAGTCAATCTGCGGCACGGCGTGAGTCGCCTGAGGTCCGGGCGTCGCTACACGCTCGGCATAATTTTCCACGACGCGAAATAAGCGGAGCGATTCAAGCGCAGTCTGGTAGCGAATCCGGACGACCAGCGTACTTGACCGCGGACATGAGGGGATCAAGCCGCCGCTGGGCCAACTCCTGGCGCTTCAATCTTCTCGCCCTTGCTAGGGTCCGGACTCAATTAATTCAGATCCAATAGGCTAAGGTAGCGGCGAAGCGGAGGGCCGAAAAGAAGTTTTGCGCGAGCTTGTCGTAGCGGGTGGCGATGCGACGGAAGTCCTTGAGCCGGCC
>JBOHJU010000052.1:0-12110 GCA_050728755.1 Methylocella sp. | reverse complement strand
GCTTTAGCGCCGATCTCGTAATGTTTTCCGAACTCTTCATCTCGGGCTATCCGCCCGAGGACCTCGTCTTGAAGCCGGCGTTTGTCGAGGCTTGCCGCGCCGCCTGCGAGGAGATCGCGGCGGGGACCGGCGACGGCGGACCGGCGATTCTCGTTGGCCTGCCGTGGCGAGAAAACGGGCATTGCTACAACGCCTATGCCCTCCTCGACAATGGCCGCATCGAGGCGATCCGTTTCAAGGCCGATTTGCCGAATTATGGGGTGTTCGACGAAAAGCGCGTGTTTACGCCGGGGCCGATGCCGGGGCCTGTCTCATTCAAGGGGGTGCGCATCGGCGTTCCCATCTGCGAGGACATTTGGGGACCGGATCCGGTCGAATGCATCAGTGAGACGGGCGGCGAAATTCTCCTTGTGCCAAACGGTTCACCTTATTGGCGCGGCAAGACAAACGAGCGGCTTTCGGTCGCGGTCGCGCGGGTTGTTGAGAGCAAATTGCCGCTCGTCTATCTCAATCAGTGCGGCGGTCAGGACGAGCTTGTCTTCGATGGCGCGTCCTTCGGCCTCAACGGCGACTTGTCCCGCGCGTTCCAGCTTCCTGCTTTTTCGGCCGTGGTCGCGAAGACGGTTTGGCAGCGTCGATCAAAGGGTTTTGTTTGTGTCGAAGGCCCGCATAGCGAGATCGAGGAGGGGGACGAAGCCGATTACACAGCCTGTGTGCTCGGTCTTCGCGATTATGTGAACAAAAATGGTTTTCCTGGTGTCGTCATGGGTCTCTCGGGGGGAATCGATTCCGCGCTTTGCGCTGCGATCGCGGCTGACGCGCTCGGCCCCGGACGGGTCCATTGCATCATGCTGCCCTATCGCTTTACCTCGAATGAATCGCTGAAGGATGCCGAGCGCTGCGCGCGCGTGCTAAAAGTTCGCTACGATATCTTGCCGATCGCGCCCGCGGTCGAAGGTTTTGAGAAGGTCCTTGCCCCGCTCTTTAAGGGAACGCCCGCTGGCACCACGGAGGAGAATATCCAGAGCCGTGCGCGCGGAACCGTGCTGATGTCGATTTCCAACAAATTTGGTTCCATGCTGGTTACGACCGGCAACAAGTCCGAAATGTCGGTCGGCTACGCGACGATCTATGGCGATATGAACGGCGGGTTCAATCCAATCAAGGACCTCTACAAGATGGAGGTTTTTCGCCTCGCGGAACTGCGAAACCGCTGGAAGCCCGGGGGCGCGCTCGGGCCAGGCGGCGAGGTGATTCCACGAAATATTCTCACCAAACCGCCGTCTGCCGAACTGCGCGCGAACCAGAAGGATCAAGATTCGCTGCCGCCCTATAAAGCGTTGGACGCGATCCTCGAAGGGCTTGTCGAAAAGGAATTGTGCGTTGCCGATGTGGTGGCCCAAGGCCACAATCTCGAAACCGTAAAAAAAATCGAGCGGCTTCTTTATCTCGCCGAATACAAGCGGCGCCAGTCCGCTCCTGGTGTCAAGGTGACAAGGAAGAATTTCGGCCGCGACAGGCGTTATCCGATCGTCAACTGGTTTCGCGATCCGGGCGCGGGCCGGTCCAAGGACTGAAACGCGCCGAGTGCCACTCCTAAGATTGACACTCGCGAGGATCATACCTTCCGTAAGGCGCGGCGATTGTCTTCTTTTCGGCGAATTCTTTTGTCCGGTTTGAAGGTGGCGGCGGGACTTGCCCGGAGACCGAACCACGCGAGGGGGTTTTCGGGCGGTTTGCCCTGAGGTCCTATTGCGAGACGCATGGAACTGATGTAGACTTCTTATATAGGCGTGAGAATAGGCCGTTAGTCGGGGAAATCCTGGTTCACTTCGGTCAGGTTGATTGATCTGGAGCTAGCGGCGCACACTACTCGGCAAATATCAATGCAGCAGAGGAGGAATCACAAAATGCCTACCCGAGAAGGAAGCGAACAGAGAAAGGAAGAAGCTCGTAAACGGATTGGCCAAGCGATCATTGATGGTCTCGTCACGGCCAGGGAAGGTGCCTTCGTGATTTTGCAGGACTACACTCAAGGCGAGGGCGGCTACTGGCAGTCGGACGGAGGCGCCCATGTTCAGAGCAAGGGCGACTACCATCAAGGCCCTGCCCCTAAGCTTGAATAAGCTTCAACAGCGTTTTTTTGAGGCCAGGCTGTGGCAGAAGCTCAACATTTGTCGATGGATAGGCTCCAGATCGTCTTCAAAATTGTCGAGCGATGCAATATCAACTGCACATATTGCTACTACTTCAATATGGGAGATTCATCTGCATTCCAACATCCACCAGTGGTGAGTATTGATTCTGCTGAGCGAATAGCTAATTGGCTTGCGGTTGGCTGTCGGGAGCTCCAGACGAAGGAGCTCTTGATCACCTTTCACGGCGGCGAGCCCATGATGCTCAAGCCCGAAAAATTTGACGCAATTTGTCGTTCGTTTACGGATCGCCTCGGGCGGATGGTCAATGTATATTTCAGCATCCAGACAAACGGTACGATATTGACTGACAAGTGGTTGTCTACTCTTTGTAAGCATCGGGTTAATGTGGGTATCAGCATAGACGGCGGACGCAGAGCGCATGACCGCTATCGACTTGATCGTCGAGGGAGATCTTCGTTCGATAAGACAGAAAAGAACCTTATAACACTCGTAAGAGCGGCAGCCGTTTCTAGTGATATTATGCCATCTACTATTTCTGTTCTGGACTGCCGCAATAACTATTCAGAAATATATAGTTACATACGTGGGCTTGGCGTGCGACGCATGAGCTTTCTTCTCCCTGATTGTAGTTTTGATGATGGCTTTAATGTTACTGAAGAGACAGCTCGCCAGTATGGAGAGGCACTGTTTCAGGTATTTAAAGCGTGGATGACCGAGGATGACCCCGGAGTTGAGATCCGCTTTATCTCAGAATTTCTACAGAACTTTCGGACTCGGGAAGGAGATCAGCCGTGGTTTGAGGAGTCAGCCAATAAGAGTAGGGCGAGACAAGTTTTGATCGTTCACAGCGACGGGCGCGTTAGCGTATCTGACTCCTACATTCCTGCCCTTTCGTGGTACAGCAATACCCCCCAATGCTATATACATGATACTTCCCTTCGGGACTTTTTGACGAACGAAATCTTTGATGAAATTGAGCTAGCCACCACGACGCTATCCGTCAAATGCCAAGAATGCAAATGGAAATCGATTTGTAGGGGTGGGGACCTCGAGAATCGGTACTCGAAAGAGAATGGATTTAACAATCCATCGGTGTATTGTGATGGTTACCAATGGTTCTTTCAAAACGCATGCAAATTACTTGTTGAGAATGGCTATCCTGCGGGGTATATAGAAAGAGTTGTCGCCAATTGAGGGCTCGTTGAAGCCGAGCTGTTCCTCTCGCCTCGAAGTCATCCCCCTGGCTCACTTGCTGCCGAGCCTCTGTAAAACGAGGGCGCGCCGAAAGAGCTGTGCGCACGCCGCCACGTCCGGGTACTCCGAGCACAGGGCTTTCTCTGGACGGCGAGGGCACGCCGATAGAGCGGCTCGGCCTAGGCGTGCTGGCCCTGATCATCGTAAAAACGGCGCCAGGCGGCCCCGGGCGTCAAGGTAACGAAGAAGAATTTTGGCCGCGACAGGCGCTGTCCGATTCTCAATCTGTTTCGCGATCCGGGCGCGGGCCGGTCCAAGGACTGAAACGCTCCTCCCCGCGGAGCCTGTGCTTACTTGTACTGTTATAAGCGCTTCCGGTATTTGTGTCGCATGAAAGAGAGTGCGCGGTATGACATCGTGGCAGTCTTCCCCTCAGGAACTCGCGCCGCCAGGGTGCTCGGAGCGTCCGCGGTCCAGGATTTTTTGAGCCTGGACCGGTGCAAAAAACACTTGCAAATGAGAACAAAACATGTACGATAGAGCCATCGCAGCGGTATTTGCGCATAGGCCCCGCTCATGCCAGAAGGGAAGATCACCGTGACCCAAGCTAACCTCCGTCTCGTAGAAGGGACATCCGTGGACAAGACCAAGGCGCTCGACGCCGCGCTGTCGCAGATCGAACGGGCGTTCGGGAAGGGCTCGATCATGCGCCTCGGGAAGAACCAGAAAGCGGTCGAAATCGATACTGTGCCGACAGGTTCGCTCGGGCTCGACATCGCGTTGGGAGTAGGCGGCCTGCCGCGCGGGAGAGTCGTCGAGATTTACGGCCCGGAATCCTCGGGCAAGACCACCTTGACCTTGCATGTCATCGCCGAGGCCCAGAAAAAGGGCGGTGTCTGCGCTTTCATCGACGCCGAGCATGCGCTCGATACCATCTATGCGCGGAAGCTCGGGATTAATCTCGAGGATCTCCTGATCTCGCAGCCAGATACCGGCGAACAGGCGCTCGAAATCACGGATACGCTAGTGCGTTCTGGCGCGGTCGACGTTCTCGTCATCGATTCGGTCGCGGCGCTCACGCCGCGCGCCGAGATCGAGGGCGAAATGGGCGATAGTCAACCCGGTCTCCAGGCACGCCTCATGAGCCAGGCGCTGCGCAAGCTCACCGCCTCGATCTCACGCTCGCAAACGACGGTTATCTTCATCAATCAAATCCGGATGAAGATCGGCGTCATGTATGGCAGCCCGGAGACCACGACCGGCGGCAATGCGTTAAAATTCTATGCGTCCGTCCGGCTCGACATCCGCAGGATCGGATCCATCAAGGACCACGACGAAGTCACCGGAAATCAAACGCGCGTCAAGGTCGTCAAGAACAAACTCGCGCCGCCGTTTAAACAGGTCGAATTTGATATCATGTACGGCGAGGGCATATCCAAGGCGGGCGAGCTTATTGATCTTGGCGTAAAGGCTGGCGTCGTCGAAAAATCCGGGGCCTGGTTCTCCTACGATAGCCAGCGGCTCGGCCAAGGCCGGGAAAATGCAAAGAATTTTCTCAAGGCCAATCCGCAGCTTGCCGAACGGATCGAGCAAGACATTCGCGAAAACTCCGGGCTTATCGCCGACCGCCTTCTCGACCAATCCGGCATGAGCGGCCCGGCCGAGAAGAACGGCGATACATTATGAGCAATGGAGACCTCACAACTTTCGCCGCCAGGCGCCGGTTCGGGACGGTCCTCGTTGATCCGCCTTGGCGCTTTGCAAATCGCACGGGCAAGATGGCCCCCGAACATCGGCGGCTTTCACGGTATGCCACGATGACCGTCGCTGAGATCGCGGCGTTACCGGTTGGCGAGATCGTCGCTCCGACCGCGCATCTATACCTTTGGGTTCCCAACGCACTATTGCCTCTCGGCTTGCAGGTGATGGAAGCGTGGGGCTTCCAGTACAAAACTAATGTTATCTGGCACAAGCTGCGCAAGGACGGCGGTTCCGACGGTCGTGGCGTGGGCTTCTATTTCCGCAACGTCACAGAACTGATCCTGTTCGGAGTGCGCGGGAAAAACGCGCGGACGCTCGCGCCGGGCCGGCGACAGGTCAATTACATCGGGACCCGAAAGCGTGAGCATTCCCGCAAGCCCGATGAACAATATGCCATCATCGAAGCCTGTAGCCCCGGTCCCTACCTAGAATTGTTCTCGCGCGGCAAATGCCGCGGCTGGGCGGTGTGGGGAAGTGAGGCGGCCGAGGGTTATGAGCCGCAATGGCCGACCTACGGCTTCAACTCGGCGACGGAACGCCGCTCGGCGGCGGGGTGACATCATCGAGATAGAGCCGTTCCGAGATGGCGAACGCCTGCACAGGGCAACCGCCGCCGCCGCCGTCCAGGCGCGGAATGAGCTTTTCGTGGTGCGTGGTTGCCCTGCCGTAGGACGCGCCTTTGCCAAGGCGATTGAAGATCTTTTGTAGCTCGCTGCCGCGCGTCACGATCACGCCAACGTCAATCGCCCGCAAATCGAAAAGCAACCGAAAATTGTTCAAATCCCGGTCAAAGAACGGGTCCTTGTTATTCCACTCGACCTCGACGGCCACGCGGCCCTTGTAGCAGTCGACCGAATGGGTTGGGCTGTCAAACCGCCTGTCGTCGATCGGGATGGCGGTCGCAAAGCCTTTTTCGATCCAGTCCCGCTTGTAGAACGCACCATCAAGCCGACGCGAGATCAGCGAGCAGTTTCCGCCTTCCGCCTGGATTTCGGAGCGGTACAGCCGGAACGCGCGCAAGATTGCGACAATATTGGCCCATTCGTTCGGACAAGCTGTCGTGAGCACAGCAGTGGCGTTCCGCCACTCCCGGACGTGGTATAGGTCGCGTAAATCTTGAGGAACGAGGCGCTCGGTAGACATGGCCCACTCGCCGCGACCGGCACCACGCCAAATGCTGGTCGAGACGTTCATTGCCCTATCCGGCGAGCCATAATATGTCTACCGCAAACTGTGGCATTCCGTTAAGTTTTGAGCCGGGCACATTTGCGTTGGCGGGGCATGGTGTGTTTCGCGCCTGGCCAGAGTTCGTACGGCGGCGCCGCAGCCCGGATGCCGCTGACGGCGTGTTGGCGCGCGCGGCCTTCGAAAATAGCTTGCAAGAGCACGCTACGCTCAACATAGGAACCTGGCCTACGGTGATCCGCTAAGCGCATAAATTCATCGAGGCGGACTTTTTCTCTCGACCGGAAGGTGCTCTAAGGAACCTTCCTACCTTTCGTGAGCAGTGCCGGAGCTTGAGTTTGCATCGTAGGCCAAGGGCGGAATGGCTCTTCGCGGACCAGGCATTCCTTTGCCTATTTGCGGAAAAGACGCTGCCGCGCGGGCTCGCCAACGATCAGGATTGGGACTATGGGTGTGACGATATGAACGGCGTCAGCGAGATCCGGTCGGCGTTTCTCGAATTCTTCAAAAAGAATGGGCACGAGATCGTGGCGTCTTCGCCGCTCGTGCCGCAAAATGACCCAACTCTCCTGTTCACCAACGCCGGAATGGTTCAGTTCAAGAACCTCTTTACCGGCGTCGAAAAGCGTGCCTATACGCGCGCGGCAACCGCGCAGAAATGCGTCCGCGCGGGCGGAAAACACAATGATCTCGACAATGTCGGTTATACGTCGCGCCACCATACTTTTTTTGAAATGCTGGGTAATTTTTCTTTCGGCGGCTATTTTAAGCCGCTCGCCATCGAACTCGCCTGGAAATTGATAACGCGCGAATTCGGCCTGCGGCAAGACCGTCTTCTCGTCACGGTTTACCGCGACGATGATGACGCCTATGAGTTGTGGAAAAAGATCGCCGGTCTTCCGGACTCCAATATCATCCGTAGCGGAACCACGGATAATTTTTGGGCGATGGGCGAGACTGGTCCATGCGGTCCTTGTTCCGAGATTTTCTACGATCAGGGCGACCAACTCCAAGGCGGTCCGCCGGGCGGCCCGGACGCGGACGGCGACCGTTTTCTCGAATTTTGGAACCTCGTCTTTATGCAATTCGAGCAGGTCTCGCCTGACCAGCGCATCGATTTGCCGCGCCCCTCGATCGATACCGGCATGGGGCTTGAACGTATCGCCGCGCTTCTGCAAGGGGTTACGTCCAACTACGACATAGACCTCATGCGTGAGTTGATCCTTGCCGTCGCATCGGTGACCGGCGTTGATCCAGACAGCCCCCAAAAGGCGAGCCACAGGGTCATCGCCGACCATCTGCGCGCGGCCGCTTTCCTTGTCGCCGACGGCGTGTTGCCGTCGAACGAGGGCCGCGGCTATGTAATGCGTCGAATCATGCGGCGCGCGATGCGCCACGCCCAAATGCTCGGCGCCAAGGAACCTGTCATGTGGCAGCTTGTTCCAACGCTTTTACGGGAAATGGGTCAGGCCTACCCCGAGCTTTTGCGCGCCGAGCCGCTCATCATCGAAACCCTTCGCCTCGAGGAAACCCGGTTCCTGGACACACTCGCGCGCGGGCTTGCGATCCTCGACGAGGCAACCCGCGATCTCCCGCAAGGCGGCACCTTGCCAGGAGGCGTCGCGTTCAAGCTCTACGATACTTACGGTTTTCCGCTTGATCTCACGCAGGACGCCCTGCGCGCGCGCGCGCTTGATGTGGATATAAAAGGATTCGAGGCCGCGATGGAGCGCCAGCGCAGCGAGGCGCGCAAGGCCTGGGCCGGTTCCGGCGAATTGGCGACCGAGGGTTTATGGTTCGCCATCAAAGAGAAAACCGGAGCAACGGAATTTTTGGGCTACGACATGGAGCGCGCGGAGGGGCTTGTCGCCGCGATCCTCAAGGATGGCAAGGAAGTCGAGACTCTTGGCGCGGGCGAAACCGGGTCCGTCATCCTCAATCAAACGCCTTTCTATGGCGAGTCTGGCGGCCAGGTCGGCGACACTGGCATCATGCGTGCTAGCGGCGTTCGCTTCCGTGTCGAGGATACGCAAAAAGAGCTAGGCAATCTTATGGTTCACCAGGGATTGGTCGAAGAAGGCGAGGTGAGCCTTGGGCTTGCTCTTGAGCTCGTTGTCGATCACGAACGCCGGCGGGCGGTACGCGCCAATCATTCGGCGACGCATCTTCTGCACGAGGCGCTCCGCCAGGTGCTCGGCGAACACGTGGCGCAAAAAGGGTCGCTCGTTGCTCGCGACCGGCTGCGATTCGATTTTACCCATCAAAAGCCGATCAGCTTGGCTGAGCTCGCTCGCGTCGAGGACGTCGCCAATCGCGCCGTGCTGGACAACGCTCCTGTCGTGACCCGCCTGATGGGCATCGACGCGGCCTTTGGAACCGGCGCCCGCGCCCTTTTCGGCGAGAAATATGGCGACGAAGTTCGCGTCGTGTCGATGGGACTTGCGGGCACCCGCGGGGAAGGTGAGCCAGACTCCTCGACAGCGGCGTTTTCAACCGAGCTTTGCGGCGGCACACATGTTACGCGCACCGGTGATATCGGGATCATCACGATCGTCTCGGAAGCCGCGATCGCGGCCGGGGTCCGGCGCATCGAAGCCAAGACGGCGGCCGAGGCTCGCCGTCATCTCAACACGCGGGCCAACCAGCTGCATGACGTCGCTACGCTTCTGAGGGCTCCCGAAGAGGATGCGGCTAAGCGCTTGGCGAGCCTTATCGAGGAGAGGCGGAAGCTTGAACGCGAGTTGCGTGAAGCGCGGAGAAAACTGGCAATGGGCGGAGCCGCCCGGGGAAACCCGCAACCGTTGGAAGAAATAGGCGGAATTAAATTCTTCTCTCGCGTGGTCTCTGGAGTCGCGATGAACGACCTCAAAGCGCTCGCCGACGATGCGAAGCTAAGCGTCGGCTCGGGGGTTGTCGCGATCGTTGGCGTCGACAGCGACGGGAAGGCAGCAATCGTGGTCGGGGTCACACCCGATTTGACAGAGCGCTTCGACGCCGTCCAATTGGTGCGTCCCGCCGCTGCCAAACTTGGCGGTAAGGGCGGCGGCGGCCGCCGCGGCATGGCGCAAGCGGGAGGACCGCACAGCGCCGCCGCGGACGCGGCGCTCACGGCCGTTGGCGACCGTTTGCGGGAAATTGAAAGCGCCGTCTGACGGCCAGGGCACGCTGGGCCCTCATCCCCGTCCCGGCCCGACGGAGCGGGGGAGTTCGTTACCACGGGGCATAGGCCGAACTCGATGTTCAAAAAGATACTGGTCCCAATCGACCTGGCCGAATTGACGATCGCGAAACCAGCCCTCGATGTCGCGGTGGAGCTCGCGCTTCAGTCCAAGGGTGCCTTGCGGCTTATCACGATCGAAACACTGCTGCCCGCGAGTTTCATGGAATATGTTCCGCCCGAATTCGACAAATCGCAAGAAGAGCGCGCCGCTCGCGCGCTCGAAGATATCAGCGCCGGCCTTGCTTTTCCAAAGGAGAGCATGTCGCGTACCGTCAGGTTTGGCGGAATTTATGTCGAGGTCCTGGCCGAAGCCAATGATTGGGGCGCCGATCTTATCGTGGTCGGATCGCATAGGCCTTCCATGTCGAGCTATCTTATCGGCTCCAATGCCAAAACGATCGTGCGGCATGCCAAATGTTCGGTGTTGGTTGTCCGCACGTAAGGTCAGAATTTTTGAAAATCGTGGCAACCGGGGGCGTTCGCCCGCAATTAAGCGGTGGGAAGATGTTTTCACGCAGATCGCACAGATTGATTCTGGTCCAATTGCCGCACGGCCGCTCAACGATGACGCTCTCGCGCCGGGGAGCGTCCGCAAGTCCGTCGCAGGTTGCGTTTGCTCTGTGCGTCAAGTGTTGGTGCGGGCGGCCGGAATCGAACCGGCACTCTGTCGCCAGAACTGGATTTTGAGTCCAGCGCGTCTACCAGTTCCGCCACGCCCGCATAAAGCCGCGATTTCGATTCGCACTCTAGACCTCGATCGCTCTAGGTTGAACCGTTCGCGGTCTCTATCAGTCTGTTTTAACGCATGTTCTTATGCAAAACCGCTGCAATTTTTTAGATCATGCCCTAGCTGCGGCACACGATCAAGCTCTCGGCGGCCTGGCGATCCATTGTCCAAGGTCGACGCCAGATGTTCCTTCGTAAAGAAAGCAAAACACGCGTCAACGCGATGGTCCCTTTTTTCTGTATGGGCGGGGGCACGCTTCCGCAGCTGCCTGCCATGATCCCTACGATGCGATGTCGGGTCTGGCTGGAGCGGGCATCTCGCTGACGAACGCCTGGGCGAGCTGGCTGAGGAGTGCCTTGACTTCCGGGTGCTCTTCCGGCGACCAGCCGGCCAGGAGCTCGGCGAGCGCATCGCGGCGTGCAATGACGAGCTGGTCGAGTGTCGCGCGGCCGTCACTTGTCAGTTCGATT
The DNA here is from genome assembly GCA_050728755.1 of Methylocella sp. Taxonomy (GTDB): domain Bacteria; phylum Pseudomonadota; class Alphaproteobacteria; order Rhizobiales; family Beijerinckiaceae; genus Methylocapsa. The sequence continues at coordinate 1,394 of JBOHJU010000052.1, read as the reverse complement.
TGCCTGCCGCTGGCGGCGCGGACGAGCGAGCGCCGCCGGAGCTCTTCGAGAGGCGCGGCGATCTCTGCGGAATCTGCGTGGAACTCTCGCGCCAACGTACCGGCCGTTGCCGGCGCCCGCTCGCCCAATCGGGCGAGCAGCCAGATCTCATGCGGCGAGAGCGACACGTCCGCGCGGGCGGCAAGGCGCTCGTAGGCGCGCCAGCGGTTCTCGCGCCGCGCGAGCACGGTTATGATGCGCTCGAACTCGCGCAGAGAATTCGCGTCGCGCGGCATCGCAAAGCTTTCACCCAGACCCTCGGCCTCGACCGTCTTACGCAGTGGCGCGTCCCGCAGCAGCCAGCTCAGGACGAAAGCAGGCACCGCGATCGCCGCGGCAACCAGGAACACGGGCCGCAGTGAGGCGGCGAAGGCGTCGATATACGCGTTGTGGACCATCGGCGGGAGTCCCTCGATTGCCGCCGGGTTTGCCGCAGATGGGACGTGCGCTCCCGGGAAAAGTTGGTCGAGCTCCATCTGCAGCCGGTTGGCGAAGATAGCGCCAAAAACTGCGACTCCCACCGCTCCGCCGATGGAGCGAAAGAGAATCATGCCGGATGTAGCGACGCCGAGGTGCTCGTACTCGACGGAATTCTGCACCGCAAGCACGAGGACCTGCATCACCATCCCAAGCCTGAGGCCGAGCACGAGCATATAGGCGGAGGCGAACCAAACGCTCGTATCGACTGAGAGCCGGGAAAGCAGATAGAGCGCGACCGTCATCAACGCGGTTCCGGCGATAGGGAATTGCTTATAGCGGCCGAAGCGGCTGATGAGCTGTCCGCTCATGATCGACGTCACGAGGACACCGGCCATCATCGGTGTCAGTTGCAGTCCCGAAGCCGATGGGCTTTCCCCCTTCACCACCTGCAAGTAGAGCGGCAGAAAGGTGACCGATCCGAATAGCGCGAGCCCGACGATTAGCCCGATCGCGCTCGCGACGGCGAAGATGGGCTTGCGGAACAGCAACAGCGGGAGAATCGGCTCGCGGGCTCTGCTCTCGACGAAGATGAACGCCGACGTCAGGACTATACTGAGGACGATCAGCACCAAAATGGGCATCGTCCCCCACGGATAAGCCGTGCCGCCGAGGCTGGTGAAGAGGGCAGTGCAGGACAGCGCGCCGGCGAGCAAGGTGGCGCCGGGGTAGTCAACTACATGCTGCCGGTGTGCCGGTTGGGCGTGGAAAGCGGCTGCAATCACCGCGAACGAGGCCAATCCGATCGGCAGGTTGATGTAGAAGATCCAGCGCCAGGAGAGATGATCGACGAAAAAACCGCCGAGCAGCGGCCCGATCACCGTGGACACGCCGAAGACGGCGCCGAAGATGCCCTGGTAGCGGCCGCGGTCGCGCGG
>JBOHJU010000051.1:0-12262 GCA_050728755.1 Methylocella sp. | reverse complement strand
GTTTTTCGATCGCTTCCCTACGGCGCAAACGCCGAACGAAAGCCAAACTGAAGATGACCTGATATGGAAAATCCTGTCCCGCCTCGGTTGGACGCAATCCCTTCGGAACCAAAATCTCTCCGCGCGCGGCCGTGACGATGTTCCAGACGGCCTGCTGTTCGAAAACCAAGACGCAAAGGCCCGCGCCAACACCTTTCGCGAGGAATGGAAGCGCTATCAGTTCGGGCGTGCGATCGTAGAATCCAAACGCTGGCAAAGGCCGCTTGACCGGCAGTCCGGCAGGCACGGCGAAGAAACCGCCCCTTCGACCCAGATGCTTCGCTATTTGCGCCGTGTCGACGACCTCACCACAGGCAAACTTCGCTGGGGCATTCTCACTAACGGCGCACGCTGGCGTCTTTACTATCAAGGCGCCCGCTCTGTATCGGAACAGTTTTTCGAAGTTGACCTCGCCGCAGTGCTTGCCGTTCCCGGCCACGACGGAGGGCTCTTCGCCCTGCCTGAAGAGAGGCGCCGCCATTGGCTGAAGGTTTTCGTCCTTGTATTTCGCCGCGAAGCCTTCCTTCCTTTTGCGGACGGCGTGGCGACCTTTCATCAGCGCGCAATCGAGGAAGGCCGCTTTTATGAGGAGCGGGTCGCCGGCAGTCTCTCCAAGTTGGTGTTTGGCTTCATCTTTCCGGCCCTCGCCCAAGCAATCGCTGCCGCAGCGCCAGATGCTTCGCCGCAAGAAGTCCGCGATGCCGCGTTGATCCTTCTCTATCGCTTACTCTTCATTCTCTACGCCGAGGATCGCGGCCTTTTGCCCGTGAGCGACCGGCGTTACGAGGACTATGGCCTGCGCATCCGCGTTCGCGGCGATGTTGGCCGCCGCAAGGACCGGAACGACGCGTTTTCTCAAACCGCTGCCCATTATTGGTCAACGCTCGGCGACCTATGCCGGGCGATCAACGAAGGTGACCGGTCGATTGGGCTTCCACCTTACAACGGCGGCCTGTTTGATCCTGAACGGACGCCGCTCCTCACCCAAATCCGGCTTGGCGACGCCGTGATGGCGAATGTCATAGATGAGCTCTCCTTCGAGAAATCCGATCTGGGCCGCAAATACATCAATTATCGCGACTTGAGCGTTCAGCAGCTCGGCTCGATTTACGAGCGCCTAATTGAGCACGAGGTTGCCCGCGACGGCGCAAAGGTTGCCGTCAGGCCAAATATTTTCGCCCGCAAAGGATCGGGGAGCTATTACACGCCGGACGATCTCGTTGGGCTCATCATCCGTGAGACCGTCGAACCTCTCGTGACCGCGCGGACGGAGTCCTTTGCAGCAAAGGCGCAGGAGCTGGAGAAAAAACGCGAGCCCGCGGACCATCGGCTCAAAACCCTCGAAGAAATCGACCCGGCCCAACGGCTTCTTGATCTCAAAGTCTGCGACCCGGCAATGGGCTCCGGCCATTTCCTCGTGAGCCTTGTCGATTATCTTTCCGATCAGGTTATTACCGCAATCGCCGAAGCCCAGGCGCTTGTGACCTTCGGCGACTACGTTTCCCCGCTTATGAAGCGAATCGCGGAAATCCGCGCCACGATCCTTCGCAACGCTGAGGAGCGCGGCTGGACGATCGATCCGGAACAGCTCGACGATCGCCATATCGTGCGACGCATGGTGCTCAAGCGCTGCGTCTATGGCGTCGACAAGAACGCAATGGCGGTCGAGCTCGCCAAGGTCTCGTTATGGCTTCACACTTTTACCGTTGGCGCGCCGCTTTCGTTTCTTGACCACCATTTGCACTGCGGCGACAGCCTTTTTGGCTCATGGGTGCGTGGCGGAATCGACCGCGCCGCCGCGCTTGGCACCCCGCTTTTCTTGCACGAGCCAATGACGCGCGCCATGCGGGCTGCCCGGTCGATGCAAATGATCGAAAATCTAACCGATGCCGAGATCGCCGAGGCGCGTCATTCGAAGGAGATTTTCGACGACGTGTGCGCCATGACCGCGCCGCTCGACGCGATCTTGTCCCTCATTCACGCGCTCGACTGGCTTGATTTGAACTCGCAGGGAGACAGAAGTGCGGTCCGGGAGTTTTCCCGGCCTGGGAGCAAGCCTGACCAGGCCGTTCCCCGTCCCATTGCGGTCCGCGCTTTCCTGAGCGGCCAATTCGGCGATCCGGTGCGAGTCGCGCTCGGGAAAGAGAAAATTGCAGGCAGCATTCCCGGAGCAGCGCGTTTCGCCGAAATTTTCGCCCAGGCGCGGGAGCTTATTGCCGAAGAAAAATTCCTGAATTGGCAGGTCGCGTTTCCCGGCGTATGGTCGAATTGGGACAGCGCGGAGTTGCGCGGCGGGTTTGACGCGGTGATCGGCAATCCGCCTTGGGACCGCATGAAGCTGCAACAGGTGGAATGGTTCGCCGCCCGAAAGCCCGAGATTGCCGTCGCGCAGCGCGCCTCTGATCGGCAGCGGATGATCCGCGCGCTTGAGGAAAACGGAGACCCGCTAGCCGCCGGCTTTGCCAAAGCTAACGACCGGGCAGAGACCGCGGTTCGCGTCGCGCGCGAATGTGGCAACTATCCACTATTGTCCGGCGGCGACGTGAACATCTATTCACTATTTGTCGAGTGCGCCATGAGGCTCGTCAAGCCGTCGGGGATGATCGGGCTTCTTACGCCGTCCGGCATTGCGTCCGACAAAACGGCCGCGCCGTTTTTTAAAGGGGTCGCGACCGGCGGCCGGTTGAAGGCGCTCTATGATTTCGAAAACAAAAAGATTTTCTTTCCCGATATCCATGCCTCATTCAAATTCTGCGCTTTCGTCGCCAGTCCGTCGCCGACCAACCAGGCTTCAAAATGTGCTTTTTACCTTCACGGCGTCGAGGAGCTGAATGACCCCGACCGCTGCTTTCCACTGACGGCCGCCGACTTCGCGCGGGTCAATCCGAACACCGGAACCGCGCCGATCTTCCGCACGCGCCGTGACGCGGCGCTGACGACGGCGATCTATGGCCGCCTGCCCGTTTTGGCGGATCGGTCGAGCGGCGAAGAGGTGAAGGTATGGCCGGTCCGCTATTCGACCATGTTCCACATGACCAACGATTCCGGCCTGTTTCGCACGCGCCACGAGCTTGAGGAGCGGGAGGGAGCTTATCCGGTTGGCGGAAACCGATTCCGGAGCGCGTCCGGCGAATGGGTGCCGCTTTACGAAGGAAAGATGGTGCAAGCCTTCGACCATCGCGCGGCGAGCGTCGTGGTCAATCCCGAAAACCAGCATCGCCCGGCTCAGCCTGAAGCAGCTACGCTCGCGCAACATCAAAATCCGAATTGGCTGCCAGAGCCGCAGTTTTGGGTCAGCAGCAATGATTCACCTGTGGTTGGTTTTCCGTATCTGCTTGCCTTCAAGGACGTGACCGCGCCTACGAACGTCCGTTCAATGATTGCCGCTATTATTCCTGGAAGTGGTGTTGGCAACACGCTTCCGATCATACTCAACCAGCAAGAGAGAATCTCGATACACGCTAGGGTCGCCTCACTATACGTCGCCAATCTCAATGCGTTCGTTTTCGATTTTAACGCCCGCCAGAAGATTCAAGGCCAGCATTTGAACTGGTATATCGTTGAACAGCTTCCCGTCGTTCCCTTGGAATGCTACGAATCCGTCCGCTTTGGCAAGAGAACTGCCGCCGAAATCATTCGCGCGGCGGTATTGGAGCTAACCTACACCGCGCACGACATGGCGCCCTTTGCCCGCGACTTGGGCTATGTCGATATGAAAGGAAAGGTGAAGCCGCCCTTCGCATGGGATGAAGATCGCCGCCTAAAACTCCGCGCCAAGCTCGACGCGGTTTACTTCCACCTCTACGGCGTTACTAAGCGTGACGACGTCCGCTACATCTATTCGACTTTCCCGATTGTCGAACGTGAGGAAATGGACGCCCTCGGCCGCTATCGCTCCCGCGAGCTTTGTCTCGCTTACATGAGCGCGCTCGCGGCGGGCGATCCGGACGCCGAGATCGAGCTGTGAGAGAAGAAAATGGGCCATGCCTAGCCTGGAAGGCATGGCCGCACCGTCCAAGCGCCCAAGTACCAACTTTCCGCGCGATCGCACTCGTCTAAAGGCCGCCAGGTGTATGAGGCCTTGTTGCCGAAACATTTCGGTGCGACGGGGCCCGGCTCAGGATTGGCGCCGCACTCCCCCGATGGTCAGCTCGACCACTTCCGGCGGCCGCATGAAGCGGACCGGCGCGTAGGAGGTGCCAAGGCCGGCGGAGACGATCAGATGACGGTCTCTTTGAACGATATGACCGTAGAACAGATCGACCCCGCAGTAGTGACGCAGGAGCCGCTGGCTGTAAATGGGCACGTTTATTTGGCCGCCGTGCGTGTGGCCGCAGAGCGTCAGCGAAACGCGGTCCGGAACCCGCTCAAATATGGCAGGCTCATGCGCCAGCAAGATGACAGGCGCCGGATCTTTTATTTGCGCCATGGTCCCGGCAAGATCGTCGAGGCTCCTGAAGCGCCGGTGGGCTTTCGGTTCGCCGATTTGATCGCCAAGGCCCGCGACCCAGAAGGGCTGGCCGTTCTTGGTCAGGCGCAACGCATCGTTTTCGAGAACGCCGATGCCAGCCGAACGCAAGGCGCGGCGCACGCCTTCGGCGCCGTCGGCGGGCATGCCGGGCAGGGCGCCATGCCACCAATCGTGATTGCCGAGAACCGAATAGACGCCGAGGGGCGCCTTTAAAACCGAGATCGCCTCGCCCCACTCGTCCGGCATCACCGGGCCGGTGACGAACCGGTGGCCGCCGGAAAAATCGCCGAGCAGAAAGACGATGTCGGGCGCAAGATCGTTCGTGAGATTCGCGATCCCGCGGACGCGGCTCGCGGGCATCCAAGGTTCGCAGGCGTGGATGTCCGCCAGCACGGCGGCCTTGAGGGTCAATCCTTCCGGCCAATGGGGCGGGGCAACGCGATAGGAAGTCACGTTAACGCGCAGACCCGGTTCAACCCCGAACGCATAGGCGCCAAGCCCGGCTGTCGCCCAAACCAATCCCCCGGCGCCCCGTAAAAAAAGCCGCCGGCTTATGCTCGCCATTATCGTCTGTACCGCAAAGCGGCAAAACCCTCAAATTAAAAGGCGGATGGTCTCCGTGCCGGGTATGGCTACGCCGCTTCGTCGCTGCTAAGCATTGCGGGAATGTCCTTGCGGCTTGGGACGGGCTTTTGCGGCTTGCGCGCGGTCGCCTCGAGCGCAGCGGCGACGGCGGAAATCCCGATTTCGCGATAAAGTCTTGAAAGAAGATCGGTGGGTCGATTCGAGGCGGCGGCTTTTGGCGGAATGTTCTGGTCTGTGCTCATTTCCATAAATCCAAGTTGTGGGCGGCAACGTCAGCTTGCGGGGAGCTTTCGCGAATGATCATGGGGTGAGGAAGTTAACGCCGCGTAAGCCGCCGCGATCAGTTTTCGAATTGATTCCCCAAACCGTTACGATCGAGCAGGTCACAAAGAGTTGACAGGCTTCGCGGCATGCAGCGGTGTGCGATTATGCTAACCCGCCTGCCTTGCATGAAACACTTGTAGCAATCGTGAATTTTTCTGACGTAAGCGTGGCGCCCGCGCTCAAGGCGAGGGTGCGGGCGGTGCCTGGAAGCCCCCCGCCGAATGCTTCGCGTATCGCGGCGCGTGCGATGGCCGTGTGGTCCTCGGCCAGATCAAGGCGCTCGAGGACGGCAAGAGTCGAAAAAAAGAGGTCTAGCGCGGAAAATTCCTGGTTAAGCGGTGCCGCGTGCAAATTGGCCGCGGAATCGAGCAAATTCAGCGTGGCTGGTTGGCTCAGAATGGCCTTGCCATCTGGCGTTTTCCACGCAAATAGATCGGAGGAGAACCTTTCGGCATGCGGCCTCTGATCGTCGAGGAGCCTTATTCCAAGGCGGCCTTGCTCAGCCAGCGCCTCGCGATGTTTTCGCTTGCCGTCGCTGTTATCGGCATTTTGGGAGCCGCGCGCGGCCGTGACCTGCTCGTTGTGCTCGCCGGGGCGCTGATCGTCGCCTGCGGCGCGATTTTATGCGCGATTTTGGCTTTCGCGATCATTTGGCGCAGCGGGCGCAAGGGCGCCCGCCAGGCTTTCGCGGGGCTCGTTCTCGCCGCTCTGGTTTTGGCATACCCGGCCTATCTCGCAAAACAAGCCCTGCGCCTGCCGCGTATTGCCGATATCTCGACCGATATTGCCGATCCGCCAAACTTTTCCCTTTCGCAGGAGGCTTTGGCCGCGCGCGGCGATAGCACTCCGCCAAGCGTCGCGATCGCGAGACGCAAGCCGCAGATCAACGCCTATCCGCAGATCCAGCCGATTCTCCTCGATCTCGATGCGCGGAATGCGTTCGATGCCAGCTTGGCGGCGCTGGCGGCAAACGGCTGGAAGATCGTCGAACAGAGGCCGCCGGGTGGGCGCGCGGGCCTCGCCCATATCGATGCCATCGCCACCAGTTTTATCCTCGGCTTTCCTTCCGATATCACGTTGAGGCTAAGGCCGCTCGCCGGCCAGACGCGAATCGATATCCGTTCGGTGTCGCGCTTCGGGCCTTACGATTTCGGCGCCAACCCGCGCAATATCGCGAGCTTCGAGGCGGCGCTGGAAGCGGTTGTCGATAAGAGATGATTGCGGCATAGGCATCGCAAAGTGCGGCGTCGAGGTCAACGCAATCTTGGCTCTAGGCAGGTCGATAGGCACCTCCAAGCGGCGGTTCCTTCGCTCGCAACGAGCGCTCGCTCGACGCGATCGCCGATGCGAGCGCGGAACGATGAGACGGCGGCGTTAGCAAGCGTGCGGTCGAGGTTTTCGCAGACATTGGCGACGATCGCGGGAATCGCGCAGTCTCAGGGCTCGATGTGGGAGAGGATCGCGGTTTTCCGCGCGGGCCGAGGCGGCGCTCCGGGCTCCTAAGGGTTGCGGCGCTTTGACCGGCCCCGATGTGCCCAGGCCGAGAGATTCGTCGCCGCGAGCCAGGAGTTTGCCGAGCGGCGCCTTGTACTGGCGGATCGCGCCGTCCGCAGGGCACGGCGGCAGAAGTCGGCCAGGCCTGACATGATCACCGGAAGCAAATCGCTTTCTTGCGGCAAGGCGAAGGCTCAATGGTTTGTCGGCAATCGAAATTGTGGGCGGCAAACTGCATTGCCAATGGTCCAGGCGCAGCGCGCGAGGTCGCCGATGGCAGAAGAATAACGCTACTGCGCAAGCACCCTGGTCTGGCCAAGCAAGGGCCTGTCCGATGAACGCGCACCGGCTTTTCATGCCGTCATCATCCGCAGCGCCATGTCAGCTTGGAACCAAATCGGTACCGTAGCGTTTGTGTGCATGGTCCGCAGTTGGGAGGATCCGCGATGAGACCGAAAGGACGCGCAATTTTCAAAATTGGACTAACGGCGCTCATCGCCGCACCCCTCGCATTCACATCGGCTAAAGCTTTAGACAATACTGCTGCCGCCAACGCTGCTGCGGCCTTCGCCCAGTTCGGCCTTAACGGTCTCGCCGTCGCGGGAGCGGCACCCGCTGGAAATGGATACGCTCCAGTCGGCCCGCCTGGAAATGGATACGCTCCAGTCGGCCCGCCTGTGTATACGCCCGTTTGCTGGACGCAATATGTGATGATTGGGAACCGATATAACTGGGTCAATTGGCCGTATACGATTTGCCGATGAGCGGCGGCCTTCGAGGCGCTTGCCCCTAGCGCCCAGAAGCCGGCCTGACAGGATCGCCGTTAGCAAAGCGCTTTCTTGCGGCAAGGCGAAGGCTCGACGGTTTGTTGCGTGGCCGGGCGTCTCGATGCAGGCGAGCGAGAAAGTTTTTGCCCTCAATCGCATCGGGCAAGGGCAAGCCGGAGCTGCATTGTCTGCCCGGCTAATTCCCCGGCCCGGCGCAGGCAAGTTCGTCTGGAGCCTCCAAGCGCCGCGACGGCACGTCGAACACCCCACTCCGCAAAAATGGGTCGCTACAAGGTCCACGGCAACAATGCTCTTGCCGCCGTTCGACGAAGCCCCGCCCTCGTTCGTTCTTTATGGTGCGGGGAGATGTTGGTATGCGCCGATATCGAAGGCGCCGGTAGCGGGGCGCGAGTGCCGGTCGAAGTCGAGCACGATCCCCAATGAGGTGAGGTTGACGCCAGCATTGATGAGCGGCGATCCGGTGCCAGGGTGAAGGTCGCCCCCTGCAAGGCTGACAAAGCGCGGATCCGCCTCGATGCCGTGCTGCTCGGCGGGGAAGCTCGCGGCCCATGTGCGAAGCGGCTCGTCAAGGAATGTGGGAACCCACTGATGCACGACCGGGACAGCAGTTGCCGATTTAAACCAGTCGTTATAGTCCATGTACATTACCCCCTTCCACATGCTAAAAGACTGGGCTTCGTCAATAGCGTTATTTGGGAAATATCCAAACGCATTGTTCTTGATCACGATGTTCGAGACCGCGACGGTGGCGGGGGAACCAATGACCAAACCGAACCCGCCATTCCCATTTATCGGATGCTGATTGTATCCCCATTGGCCAGGGTCTATAGCCGTATTGTTCAGCACGTAAATATCATGCATGGTGGACCCGCCGTTATCGGTCGGCTCCAACCAGATATTGAAAAGACTGGACATGTTCCAGAGCACATTATTGCGGTAGGTGATATGGTGCACGACTATATCAGTTCCCCTGCTAGTATTGGCGAGGCCACAGTCGTAGATTTGCCAAATGCGGTTCCGCTCGACCATGATGTTGTGCGCGTTGCCCCAGAGATTGATCCCAACGCCATAGCGGATGCCGCTGCCGCCCAGGTTGCCGCCGCCGATATATGAGATATCGAGATCGCGAAAGGTTAGATAGCTCTGAGTAGTCCCGTTCCCCTGTATCGCGGATGCGGTGCCGTAATGAAGATCAAAGTTCTGCAGGTAAGCGTAGCTCGCACCGCTTATTGAGACAATAACCCGATCGATGGCCAACTCCAGTCCGGTGAATGCCGTTGCCGGGTTTGTGGTCGAATAGACGACAACCCTCCAGTCGGACGTGCGGAAAAACCAGTCGAGGGGTGATTTCAAGTCGCTCTGGGACCACTTCTCCACGCCTGTCTTACGCGGGCTGCAACATATGATGTTTCCGACATCGTTGGCATTGTTGTAAGGGTGCCCGTTTGTGAGGCCTGGCTGTGGCGGGAAGGTCGCTACGCTCTGCCAGAGGTTGCCTCCCAAAGCTGTCCAGTCGGACGTCTTGGCTTCACTCACGGAGCCCAAAAGCACCGGTTTCGGACCGGTTCCATAGGCGTCGTAGTAAATCGCGCCGGCGGACGATCCACTCTTCAGCTTCAATTGTTCGCGCCAAACGGCCGCGCTTAAAGCGCACCGAGGTATTGGGCCCTAGCGCCGCGCTGTTCAGCTTTTTCACCGATTTCCACGCCGTACCAGGAGTGTGGCCGTTCGCGCTATCGTTACCATTAACGTCATCGACGTAATAGGCGGTCAGCGCGTCGCCTATGCCGAGCGTGAGAATGCCGGTCACCGGCGCCGCGGAGCACTTTGCCCTGACAGTATACGTTGTGCTGTCGAAGATCTCGGTTGGCAGACCAGAGATAGTCCCACTCGTTGGATTGATGCTCAACCCGTCCGGGAGAGCGGGCGTGACGGAAACGCTGGAAAGCGTCCCCTTGCAGGATGCCGTATTAGAAGTGATCGTCCGGCCGAGAGTGTAGGTGACAGGATTTCTCGCATAAGTAATCCCTGATGCCGCAGCGGCGCCCCCTAAAACGCCGAAATAAAGCAAGATTAGGTCAAATAAAGAACCCATTAGTAGCAGCTTGCTATCACGCATTTCCCCGTTCTCCTGTACCGAAGTTCATACCAGCTGCACGACGCCTGGATGCATACTATTAGTAACGGTTGATGAATTCCATGTGACGCGATTGTGTTGTAACATTGTTATTAGTATGTTTACACTTGCCGTCGCATGATAGAGCTGGAAGAAGTCCGTTATGGCATCAGAGAAGACGCTGCCCGCAACTTGATCGGATGGCGGTTGACATCCAGGAGTAAGGGTCACATAATTATCAATGGCTGTCAATTATCATTTTATGGAAACCGAAAATTATCCAGGCGGTGGTAAACTTACGCTCAATCGCTTGCACCACTTTGCTAAAGGCAATGGCGAGAGAGACGGGACTTGAACCCGCGACCTCCGGCGTGACAGGCCGGCGCTCTAACCAACTGAGCTACTCCCCCGCAACGCGGCGTCGCAATGGCCGCATGGGAGACCTGCCGGATAAAATAGGCGAAAGGCCAAGTCAAGCGCGAAGCAATCGGGTAGCGGCTCGCGGTCCGGTAGACCTCCCGAGTTCACGCCTTCCCCCAATTTCAAACGTCGCGTCGCGTGGATTTCAACGATCGACCAACAGGCGGTAGCCGGCCCCCCGGGAAGTTTGTAAATGCAGCGGATTGGCTGGGTCGCGCTCGATCTTGCGGCGCAGCCGATTGACCTGAACATCGATGGTCCGCTCGTTGGCGGCGGCGCCTGATCCCGCAAGCGTTTCCCGCGCCACCGTTTCGCCTGCGTTTTCGGCGAGATGCCGCAGCATCTCGCGCTCCCGATCGGTCAGCCTTACGATCTCGTCGCGCTGGCGCAGTTCGCCGCGGCCAAGATCGAAGCTGAAATCGCCAAAGCGCACCGACGCTGGAGGTCCCGCGATGGCACGCGGCGCCGCACGGCGCAGGATCGAGGCGATCCGCAAGGCGAGCTCTCGCGGCTCGCAGGGCTTGCCGAGATAATCGTCGACCCCGGTTTCCAGACCGCGCACCCGGTCTTCCGCTTCGCTCCGCGCAGTCAGCATCAAAATCGGAACGTGCGCGAGTTCCGTAGCGCCGGCCCGCAGCCGCGCCGCGAAAGAAAAACCATCCTCGCCCGGCATCATAACATCGAGGACGATCAGATCGAAGGAGAGACTCTTGAGGCGGGCCATCGCTTCCGCGGCATCGGCAGCGGTCGTGACGCGATAGCCCTCTTCGCTCAGCACGCGAGACAAAAGCGCCCGGATGCGCCGGTCGTCATCGACTATCAGAAGATGCGCGGCATTGTCGGCCGGTGCACCCAACGCCGGAGTACCATTCGATGAGCCTTGCGAATCCGGACTCACCGTTGCCGCCCCGCGGCCGGGCCAGCGCTGGTCATTGCGGCAACCTTGTCCCGCCCACCCGCGCCGGCCATGGCGAGGAGAAAGTCGATCGCCCGCGCACGCCCTCCCTCGGGAAGCTCCGCGAACGCCCACGCCGACCGTCTCGACTCCAGAAGCGCGACATCGAGCGCAAGGGCCTCGCCGGGCGCGGTTCGAAACAATTGGCGCCGGCGGCGGTCCTTCATGCCTGGGCGTGCCTCGGCATAGTCCCGGCCGATCAACTCCTTGGGGACGCGATTGAGACTTTGCTTGAAAATGTCCAGCAATTCGGCGATGGCGAGTCCCGGACGTCTCGCGATAAAATGCAAAACGCGGTGATGCGCGCCGCCAAATCCGAGCGAAGCCAGCAGATGATCGGCATCGCCGGCAAAATCGCGATTGGGGAAGAACATGAGCTCGATCAATTCGAACACCGGCGCGCCCGCTCCGGCGGCCGCGAAAGGAGGCCTTTCCGCGAGGATTTTCGAAACGTCCCGCCTGCGAGCTATCAGATTCACGTGATCGGCCTTCTACATCAGGACTGTTGAAATATTCCAGGAAGTCTCCGTGCAGGTCAAGCCCCGGTATCGCCTCAGCTTGAGATCCGCTGGCCGTGACAAGCATCGCGTTGGCCGGCGTGCCCCAAAATCTCGCGCGCCACTTGGTCGCCCGGAAAGTGGCCCGGCGTCAGGAGAGAACGGTGATAGCCCACCCAAGCAAGATCACCGCATAGGCGGTGACAAGAATCGTCCGAACCCAATGCGTTTTGAGGATTCATGCCAGGTAGGGGCTCTTTGGACCGAGAGGATCCCGCACAAGCTGCGCCTGCCAGCGTCCCCAGCACATAGCCGTGAGAACGATCGAGAGCACTTGGCAGAGCACCACGCCCAAGGCGCCCCAGCGCGGTGAATTGGGGGGATGATAACCGACGAGGTCGACGCTGCCGAGGGGCGAGAGGCCGACCGGGGTGAAGATCCAGTACGGGAGTTTGCGCCAATGCACTCGTTGCACTCCATGGAAGCGCCTCGGTTCGAAGACCTTCCAAGATCGGAATATGGCGATCTAGTGTGCCCAGATCGTGCCGGCGTTATACGTGCCGGCGTTATAAA
>JBOHJU010000050.1:0-12351 GCA_050728755.1 Methylocella sp. | reverse complement strand
GCTCGCGGGCTATGCTAGAAACCGCACCATCCTCCTCGACGAATTGCACGGCATGGGGTTTGATTTCCTGCCCGCCGACGGCGCGTTTTATCTCTACGTCGATATTTCGCGGTTCAGCGAGAACTCAGCTGATTTTTGCGCCAAGCTGCTTGACGCGACAGGGGTCGGGATGACGCCAGGAGCCGATTTCGACCGGTGCCGCGGCAAGTCGGCGATAAGGCTCTCTTTCGCCGGTCCCGAGACCGATATCGTCGAGGCGACGCGGCGCCTAAAAGCCTGGCTGCGATGACCAAGCGGCCTTGATCCAAAGCCAAGATGGCGCGGAATCAATTGACTCGTGTCTTTGGGGTCAATCGTACCAAAATGTTTCACGTGAAACATTTTGGTACGATTTGCACAAACGCACATCTGCAAGGCGCGGCGAGGACTGAATTGGGGATTTTGCGCGAACGTGATGTTGGGATAGGGTTTATGCTTTGGCTCTATTTTTTTGGAGCCTTTTCAAGATACCCGCCTGCGCCCTGAAGAGCCCGCGAGCGCCCTCGCCCTTCGAGACGGCGCCTTCGGCGACTTCTAAGGGTGAGGAATTAGGTTCTACGTAAGCTTTTGGGATACGCTCTAGTCCAGGTATGCCCGGAAAATGCGGCAATCTTGTGCGAAACGCCATGCCAGCTACGAAAGTGGAATACGCAAGCGGTCGAATCGGGTATAGTGAGGTCCCGTGTCGCGTCGCGTTTAGGGAAACAGAATAATTAAGCAGCCGCATGTAAGGGAATGAAAATCGGAGGACAAACATGACCAATCATCACCTCAATCGAGTGGCTCGGGATTTGGCCGTTGAGCAAAGCCTCGATGCTGCTATTGAAATAAATGAAGTTATCAACCACAAGCGCCAGGACGCTCCGGCACTATTAAAACTAGCCTCATTATTGGTTGGGACCCAATCTGAAGGAACCGCGCCATCAAAGCGAGAACTGCTAAACAATTCGCAATTCGCAAGTCTTTCTTATCGTGCGGCCGTATCTACCAAGGGTCCTGCAACTTCACAAGACCTTGATCTGATCCTTGACCTTCTTTTACGTGCCATCGGACCAGGGCTGGCCGATTTTTCGCCAGACGATCTGATCTGTATCCGCGATTTCTGCTTGGGGTTGAATCGCGAGTTGACATCGGCGGTTGCTAACCGCACACCGGAGCCTGTCCTTGCTCGTTCTTCAAAAGCAGGGTCGATGGCGTTGTATGACAATTGAGCTTCACACAATTGAGAAATTGACGGCGGTTGTGAAGCAGATAGAAAATCTTCTGCTTTCCGACTTCCCTCATGAATCCACTCGAACCGGGCTGGAGTTGTTTGCGACGTTCTTCAATGGACAAATCGCGCGAATCAACCGCGCAGTTGCAGAGTCAGAGCGGTCTGCGCTCATTAGGGCGTGCATGACGGCGAACGTAAGAGTAGCAGCATACCTCCCATTGCTAGGATTTATGTTGCGATCCACAAACGTTCGCAACAGTTTCGAATGCTATGATTCGCTGTTGCAGATGGCCCAGCGATTGATAGGCCAGCATGCAAAGGTCATAATTTCCTCAGAATGGGACTTGTCACCGCTCACTTATGCGCTCAGCGTTCCGGTCCTCCCGGGTTACGTGCTGCTTGGAATGCCGGCGAGTGAGTCGTCGAATGCGCTCCTCTTGCCGCTAACGGGGCACGAACTAGGACATTCCGTGTGGACGAACGAAAATCTTGAAGACAAATGGGCTGCCGATGTTGAGCAAAAAATTCGTGAGTATGTGATTCGAAATAAAGCGAGTTTCTACGAAGCTTTTCCGGCTTATGCCGGGGCCAAAATTGATGACCAAGAGTTCAAGACCAACATGTTTTTGAAGCTGACAGTCGAAGATATCAGTCCGCTCACATTGGGACAAATGGAAGAAACCTTTTGTGACGCAATCGGCTTGAAAATTTTCGGAGACAGTTTTGTGCAGGCATTTCACTATCTTCTGGCACCCGGATTTGATGTTGATAGGTCATTATCATACCCGCCATTGCCTACCCGAGCCAAGTTCATGGTTAACCACGGCGGCCTCGATTTTCCGGGACTTGATTACCCCGATTTTCCATCAGAGTTTCAGGAAAAACAGCCAAATCTGAGTCGTGATCAAAAGTTTATCTCAGGTGCCGCTGACGAAATTGCGGAAGCAATGACGGCTGATCTATATGTCGAGGCCACCAACAAAGTCCGTCAAACTGCTAGCGATTTGATCCCTGACAAGAGTGCTCAGGCTGAAATTCTGACGATGTTTAAGCGTGGCACCCCCTCTCGGCGACCGCGTTCACTCTCGGACATTCTGAACGCCGGGTGGGAATTCGTTCGCACTGAAGGGAAAACTCACGATTCCGGGGAAAGACCGTTATTCGAGTGGATATCCGAGCTGGTGCTTAAAAGCATAGAGGTATTGGAATTCCAAAGGCGCCTCAAAAATGCTTGATTGCAATACTCTGGCAAAGTTCGTTCGTGATGGAAATAACGGCGATTGTGACGGCCTCTCAATTATTCCGGATCCTGAAATTGGTACAATTGAGACTAGTGGAGAAGCTTCCGTCACGTTGCGACTTGGGCGATGGTTTATTACCTTGCGACAAACAAGCCATCCTTTTTTTGACGTGATGGCTTCCGCTAAAGAGGCTCATTCGGAGGCGCGTTCTGCAAAGCGATTTTTCATCCCTTTTGGCCAAGAGTTCATCCTGCACCCAGGACGATTTGTGCTAGCGAGCACTCTTGAATGGCTAAGCTTCCCTGCTCGTTTGGGAGGATATCTCATCGGAAAATCGTCATGGGCTCGAAGGGGTCTTATCATCGAAACCTCGGCGGGTATCCATCCGGGATTTAACGGATGCCTTACTCTTGAGCTTGCCAATGTGGGCGAGGTGCCAATCAAGATTCGCCCAGGCATGAAAATCGCTCAGATTTTTGTTCACGAACTGCTTGCTGGCGAGCATCTTTCGAAAAGCCAATTGAAAGGACGCAGGCGTCCTTATCTTGGAACGATTCAGTCGGACTGGATCATGGAGAAACTCTCAGACGGTAGAGCGTGATTGGCATGGCTCGGTTTTTCGACCGCACTAACCTGCTACGTCGAACCGACTGACGCTTGACGCACCTCAACTGCGTCGCGCCCCTTTTCCGCAAGTAGAGAGGGATATTAAAGCTCCGCTTTATACGGCAGGCAATTTGGCGCATAATGCACAAGATCCGCCTGATTCGCTTTTGCGTGATAAATTCGCATATTCAGCTCAAAGGAGCCGCAATTCCTTGACCGACGCTCTTTCGCTTGGCCTGCCCGAGGCGACTGCGCCTGGAGGAATGGCCGCCCGCGCGCGGCCTCGCCGGTATCTCGACGGGCTCAACGCCGAGCAGCGCGAGGCGATCGAGGCAATCGACGGCCCGCTTCTCGTGCTTGCCGGCGCGGGCACCGGAAAAACCCGCGTGCTGACCACAAGAATCGCGCATACCCTGGCGCAGGGCCGCGCTTGCGCAGCTCATTGGAGATCCGGATCTGGCCAAAGGCCGGCTGCTCCAACGAGGGTATGACGATCCGCGCCGCGGTCTCGGCCGATATCCGGTTCGTAAGGATCGGCTTGCGGTGGCTCACATCCGCCAAATCGAGATCTCCGCCTTCATCGTAAAGCTCCTTGAGGCGGTGGAAACTGTCGCGCGAATAGCCCGGCATCTTGCCTGATTGCAGGCTGCATGGACGCTTTTCGCTGACTTGGCCTCTCAGCCGCACGACCCAAACCTGAGACGACGATCTCGACGCAAAATCGGATGTTGTTGGTCTTGTCGTCGCGACAAATGGTGGTCCCGAAGTGCACGCCCTTGGTGTCGAAATCGAATCCCAACATGGAAGCCGTCATGGCGACTCTTCTGTCGCCTTCTCTCGCTTGCCGGTCTAGACACACACAATGGTTCGCTAATGAATCAAATGAATCAGATTAAATCGTGACTGCCCAGGTTAGCGGAGAGGGCCACGCAAGGCGCAAGGTTTGGGCGAGGCTTGAGGGATGGCGGGTAACAGCGGCGATGGCTAAGAAAACGCCTGAACGAGAGGCGGTCGCGAAGCCAATCATTGGAAAGATGGTAGAGCGCCTGCCGCACCAGCGCCTCGAAGATCAGCACTTCCTCCCCTGGCTCGCGCGCCGCCGAATTCTTGCGCCAAGCGTCAGAGCTTGGCCTGAGTCTTGAGGAGGGCATCGGCCGGGGCCGGTCCCGCTTCGCCCAAACGAACCCGGTAAACGCCGAGATTTTCGATCACCCGCTGGACGTAATTGCGAGTCTCGGTGAAGGGAATCCGCTCGATCCAGTCAATCGGATCGACGCCGGGTTTGCGTGGGTCGCCATAGGCGTCGATCCACTCCTTGACCCTCTTGCCGCCGGCGTTATAGGCGGCGAAGGTCAAGATGTACGAGCCTTTCTGCTCGGCCATGAGCTCGCCGAGATGCCGTGCCGCGAGCTGGGCATTGAAGGCGGCGTCGGTGAGTAGCCGCTTTGGGTCGAAGGCGACCCCGGCATGCTCGGCAGTCCTTTTCGCGGTCGACAGAATCATCTGCATCAAACCTTTGGCTCCGGCCGACGAGACGGCAGATGGCTCGAAGGCGCTTTCCTGGCGCGCGACCGAATAGACCACCGGCGGCGCGGCGGAATTTTGCAAAGGCTCGAAGGCAGGCACGCCATAGTCCGGGAAGGCCAGCGCATCGACCGGCATGCCGCGCTGGCTTACGATCTTGCCGAAGCTAAGCGAAAGATGCGCGTCGCGCTGCTTTGCAACGAGGCTCGCCAGGGCCGCCACTTGGGTCTCATCGGCAAGGTGACGCGCCGATTCGATGACAAGCGGAGCCGCCAAATCCTTTTCGCCGGCGGCGAAAAGAAGTTCGATCACCTTGATCGCGTCGTCGCGGTCCTCTCCTTTCGCCTCGTTGGCGATGGAACGGATCGGCAGCGTTGTCAGCCCGAGTTTTCCGCGCGCGAGCTGACCGTAATAGGTTGTCGGATAAGCCGCCGCCTGCTCGTAGAACGCGCGGGCCGTTGTCTCGGCGTCGTCCGCGAAGGTTGCCTCGGCGGTGCGGCCCTGCCAATAAGCCGCCCGCGCCCGCGACATCGGCGTTTTGGCGAGCCTGGCTATGGCGTCGAAATGCCCCGCCGCGCGGGCCGGATCGTTAAGGAAACGAAGCGCGATCCAGCCGGCGTGAAATTCGGCTTCGATCCGCATTTCGTGCGACACCGCGGAATGTTCGGCACAGATCTTGTAGGCGGTCGCCGCGTCGTTTTGATCGAGGAGTTTTCGGGCGAGAAGCCGGCGTTCGATCCACCATGCGTCGCCGTCGATGAGACGCGAGGGATCGCGCGGGGCGGACAGCATGATGTCGGCCGCCGCGCGGATCTTGCCGGCGTGGCGCAGTTTGTGGATCTGCGCGAAAAGAAAGCCCGGGTCGGTGCGAAGGGCCAAGGGAACCGCGGCAAGAAGCTTGTCGCTTGGCCGTTCGTTGATCACGGCGGCGCGAGCCTTGGCGAGCGCCAGCACATCGGGCCCGGCCAAGGCGGCGGCGCGAAATGCCCCCGCGATCTGCTCCTTGTAGAGCAAACGATCGGCACGAAATTTATGGTCGGCTCTGTTCAAATAGGCGTTGAAATCCGTTCTCACCTTGGCTTCGAGCTGGGGGTTGAGGTCGGCTTCGCGCCACACCGCGCGCACCAGGGCGGCCGCCTCGCTTGTCTTGCCGTCGTCGGTCAAAACGCGCGCAAGAGCGAGCTTGCCCGCCGGAGTCTCGGGATCGGCGCCGCTGAAAAAAGTCTTGATGAGCGCGCTGCTCTTGCGATCGCCGAAGAGGTCTTCCTCGCTGCGCTTCTTCAGCCAGTCGAGCGCGGGCCAGACCGGATGCGCCTGCATGAAGGCCCGCAACCGCTCGAAGCCGGTTTCACGCGGAAAGCTCCGCAGCGCGATCCATTCAAGGGCCATCTTGACAGTTTTGTCTTTCGCGGTTGCCGCCGCGACGTCGCCACGCGCAAGGTCGCCTGCCTTATAAAACACGATCGCCTCGGCAAGGCCGGTCAGGTCGCGTTCTTGTTGCGACGCGAAGTCCGGCGAGACTACGCCAGCTTGTGGCGCCGCTTTGGCCCTAGGCTTGGCGAGATCGTCCGCGCTCGAACGAGTCGCATCGTTGGGAGACGTGGGTCCCTTGGAATCGCGCTCCGGGGCGAGAGGGGGGGAAATGGACGACGGCTTCTCGCGGTGGCTCGCCACGAATAGCGAGCGTTGCCCCGCGGTCCAACCCGCGGCGAGGGCACATATCGCTACAGCGCCGATTCCCGGGATGCGCCCGAAACGAAATTGCCTTGCGAGCATGGTTCATCCAATCCTACAAAGCGGCGCGGAAACGGACAAACCTGAACCATTCTTTCTTAACAAATGGCAAACAAAGCCTATCCGGTACGCCGCCGCCTTGACTGCCGGAAAGCGCCGGCCTCGGCTCAATTGGCGACCCAGTCTCGACAAAAGAGGCCTTTTCGAGAGCGGATTCAGAGTCTATGTCTCACGCCGCGTCCATGGCTGGGTGTTTGTTAGCGCCACGGCGCTTGCTTGTTGAACAGAGCCCGTAATTGCGGCGTCACTTGGGCGGATCTTGAGAAAGGCAACACTGTGGCAATTGAGAGACAGACGGCTTTCAAGGGTTCGATCACCGCGCTTGTCACGCCATTTCAAGATGGGCGCTTCGACGAGGATCGTTTCCGCGCCCTCGTCGATTGGCAGATCGTCAACGGCACGCATGGTCTCGTGCCGGTTGGAACGACGGGGGAAAGTCCCACCCTGACGCACGAGGAGCACCGCAAGGTCATCGCGGCCTGCGTGAGCGAGGCCAAGGGGCGGGTTCCGGTCATCGCCGGGGCGGGGTCGAACAACACGCGGGAAGCGATCGACCTTGCGCGTTTCGCGGAAGGCGCCGGCGCCGATGGCCTGCTGATCGTCACGCCCTATTACAACAAGCCGTCGCAGGAGGGTCTTTTTCGCCATTTCAAGGCGGTCAACGATGCCGTGGGCATTCCGGTCATCATCTACAATATTCCGCCGCGTTCGGCCGTCGATATGTCGATCGATACCATGAAGCGGCTTTATGAATTGAGGAATATCGCGGGCGTCAAGGACGCGACAGGCAATGTCGCGCGCACGGCCTTGCAGCGCGAGGCGCTTGGGCCCGATTTCATCCAGCTTTCGGGCGAAGACATGACCGCGCTCGCGGTGATGGCGCATGGCGGCCATGGTTGTATTTCAGTCACCTCGAATGTCGCGCCGAAACTTTGCGCGCAGATGCAGGAGGCTTGCCTTCGCGGCGATTTTTCGGCGGCTCTGAAGCTGCACGATCAATTGGCCCAGTTGCACGCCGCTTTGTTCGTCGAACCTAGCCCGGCGGGTCCCAAATATGCGCTCTCCATGCTCGGCAAGATTCTTGGCGAAATACGACTACCGATGCTGCCGGCCTCGGAGACGGCGCAAGCCGCGATCAAGACGGCGATGATTCATGCCGGGCTCATCCATGCGTGACACACCGGGCTTGCGCGGGGGTGTTTAGATGACGACTAAGCCGGAGCGCCCGCGAAAAATCGCCGCGGATAACCGGCGGGCGCGCTACAATTACGAAATCGGCGAGATTTTCGAGGCCGGGCTGATGCTCACCGGCACCGAGGTAAAATCCTTGCGCACCGGCAAGGCCACCATCGCGGAAAGCTACGCCAGCGTCGATAGAGCCGGCGAGGTTTTTCTCGTCAATGCGAACATTCCGGAATATCTGCAAGCCAACCGCTTCAACCACGAGCCGAAACGCCCGCGAAAACTGCTTTTGAAAGCGCGCGAGATCGCCAAGCTCGCGCAAGGCACCGAACGCCAGGGAATGACGATCGTGCCGCTAAAAATTTATTTCAACGAGAAGGGCAGGGCGAAAATCGAGATCGCGCTCGCTCGCGGAAAGCAATTGCACGACAAGCGCGAGACCGAGAAGGCGCGCGATTGGAACCGCGAAAAGGGGCGGCTTCTCAGGGAGAAGGGGTGATGGTTGGCGGCCATTCGGTACGCAGAGTCTTTCCCAATAGCTTGCACGGAAACCAAGCCCTCATGCTGAGGAGGGTCCGAAGGACCCGTCTCGAAGCACGAGGGCGCTCCAGGAAGTGCGGCGCATCCTTCGAGACGCGCGCTTCGCGCGCTCCTCAGGATGAGGAAGAGGCTTTTGAGACAGTTACTTAGCTCTTAGCAGGCGGCAAGCATTTACGATGCGCCGTTCTTTGGAGACACCGCAATGCAACTAGCCCTTCAGGAGTCACAGACTTCGACATCTAAGAAGTGGGACTGGATGATACCCGTTGCCGCACTTACCGTCTCGACAGCCGCATTCATTGCCTCCCTCAGTTATGCTGTATTCTCCATTAAAACGTGGACCGCCAAGCGCGACTCCGATCTGGTCAACATCGGCATAAGTGTTTTGCAGGTTGATCCGGAAAAGG
Organism: Methylocella sp.; assembly: GCA_050728755.1. GTDB lineage: Bacteria > Pseudomonadota > Alphaproteobacteria > Rhizobiales > Beijerinckiaceae > Methylocapsa. Next base: position 3,805 of record JBOHJU010000050.1, on the reverse strand, counting down.
AAAAGCAAATCAGCGCAGCGCGCGAATGGGCGCTTAACCTCATAGATGCCAATGCGGGCGGTGTGAAATTTTCTCCGGAGGCCCGTGCACAACTGCTTAGGGAGCCTTTGAAATACGGCTACAGTTATGACTATAGCTATCCAATAGAGCCCGCCCCGCGCCGCCCTTCGGCTGAACCGCCGAAATAGTCATCCGTCAAATTCAACCCGAGATCCAACCGTTTTTCTCGCCGCGCCGCCGCCCATGTCCCACAACACCTTCGGCCATCTTTTTAGGGTGACGACTTTTGGCGAAAGCCATGGTCCCGCGATCGGCTGCGTCATCGATGGTTGCCCGCCTCTGATCCCGCTCGAAGAAGGCGACATCCAGGTTTTCCTCGATCGGCGGCGTCCTGGCCAGAGCCGCTTTACGACGCAACGGCAAGAGGCCGATCAAGTCAAAATCCTCTCCGGCGTTTTTCATGACGAAAAATCCAAGCGCCAGGTGACGACCGGGACGCCGATCGCGCTTTTGATCGAGAACACCGACCAGCGCTCAAAAGACTACGACGCGATCAAGGATACCTACCGGCCCGGCCACGCCGATTTTACCTATGATCTCAAATATGGAATTAGGGACCATCGCGGCGGCGGCCGTTCTTCCGCGCGCGAAACCGCCATGCGTGTCGCGGCGGGCGCGCTTGCGCGAAAAATCATTGCTCCCGTATTGATCCGCGGCGCGCTCGTGCAAATGGGTCCGCACAAAGTAGATCGCGCCAATTGGGATTGGGACGAGGTGCCGAAAAATCCCTTTTTCTGTCCCGACGTCAAGGCGACGGCGTTTTTCGAAACCTATCTCGATTCGATCCGCAAGGCGGGGTCCTCGATCGGCGCTGTCATCGAGATCGTGGCCGAGAATGTGCCGCCGGGCTGGGGAACTCCCATTTACGGCAAGCTCGACGCGGAATTGGCGAGCGCTCTTATGTCGATCAACGCGGTCAAGGGCGTCGAGATCGGCGACGGTTTTGCCGCCGCCGGACTTTCCGGCGAAGCCAATGCCGACGAGATCCGCCGCGGCAACGATGGCGCGCCGTTTTTTTTGTCGAACCACGCGGGCGGGATACTCGGCGGGATCTCCACTGGTCAGCCGGTCGTTGCACGTTTCGCGGTCAAGCCCACCTCGTCGATTTTGCAATCGCGCCGGACCATCGATCGTTTCGGCGCCGAGACTGAAATCGCGACAAAAGGCCGCCACGATCCTTGCGTCGGAATCCGCGCGGTCCCTGTCGGCGAAGCGATGGTTGCCTGCGTGCTCGCCGATCAATTCCTGCGCCATCGCGCCCAAGTCGGCGAAAGTGCGAAATGGCTGTTTGCGCCGCAAATGTGAAAGATTTGCCGATGCCTGGACCGGAAATTGCGGCTTGCGGCGCTTCCCAATCGTCCGCCCGCGCCCGAGCGGAAAAATTTTGCGCGAGGTACGGGCTCAAAATTCCCATTCTGCTTGCGCCGATGGCGGGGGCGTGCCCGGTGGCCTTGAGTGTGGCCGTCGCCAACGCCGGCGCGATGGCCGCGATGGGCGCCCTGTTGACGGCGCCCGAAGGCATCGCCGCATGGTCGGACTCATTCCGGCGCGCGAGCAAAGGAAGCTTTCAGCTCAATCTCTGGGTTCCGGACTCGCCGCCCGCGCGCGATGCGGAGGCGGAAGTAAAAGTCCGGCGTTTTCTCGCAAAATGGGGTCCGCGGGTTTCGCTCAGAGCCGGCAATGCGCGCCCGCCTGATTTTGGCGCACAATGCGCGGCGTTGCTTGCGGTAAGACCCCGCGCCGTCACCTCGATCATGGGGCTCTTTCCGCCCGAATTTGTCGGCGCCCTCAAGGCGCGCGGTATCGCCTGGTTTGCCACCGCGACGACCGTCACCGAGGCGATCCGCGCCCAGGAGGCGGGGGCGGATGCGATCGTCGCGCAAGGCATCGAGGCTGGCGGACATCGCGGCGCGTTCGACCAGGCGGCGGCCGAGCGCCAAGCCATTGGATTGTTTGCCCTCATCCCACGCGCCGCCGACAGGCTGTCAGTTCCGGTCATAGCGGCTGGCGGCATCGGCGACGGGCGTGGGGTCGCCGCGGCTCTGACGCTCGGCGCTTCCGCTGTTGCGATCGGCACCGCTTTTCTGCGCTGCCCGGAAGCCCAAATCAATCCGGCATGGGCTGCGGCGCTGGTCGAACTTGAACCGGAGGACACGGTGTTGACCCGCGCCTTTAGCGGTCGACCGGGACGAAGCGTCAATAACGCCTATGTCCGGGCCGCCGCCGAGAATGGCGCGCCGCCGCCCGCGCCCTACCCCGTCCAGCGCGGCCTGACCCAAGCGTTGCGGGACGACGCACAGAGAACAAACGACAAGGACCGGCTGCAAGCATGGGCGGGACAGTCCGCGGCCATGGCCCGCGCCGAACCTGCCGGAGAAATTGTGCGGCGCATCTGGCGGGAGGCGAACGCCTTGTTGCCTTAAGGCCGCCAGAGCGTTGTTAAATGCCGTGCGCCACCATAGTTTATCGTCATCGGGAACGGGGCCATGCGGCCCGGCGCTTGGTCGGAGCAAGATCGTGTGAGCCGCGCCCGGTTCGCCCGGCGGACCGGCCTGTCCAGAGCAGGTTCCGAAGAAGTTGACAGACTTTTTCGATAAGGACGGCTCCAACTTATTGATATTGAGCGACTTCTTTTCGATCAATGGCCAGCTACTGGTGCATCCGATGTCGGCGAGGATTGCGTCTATGAAAAACAAACTCCTTATCATCGCTGGCGCGCTCGTTGCGATGGGCGCGGCCGCAACTGGGATACTCTACGCTTACTGGGACCAGGCGGTCCCAGCTGTGGGCATGGCGATCAACTATTTCCGGTCTTGGTCGGCGCCGTCAGGCGCGACCATGACGGAATTGGCACCGGCTTCAAGAGATGCCGGGACTGTTGCGCTTTCAGCTCCCGCTGCGGCGCAACTGCCAAACGCGACCGCGGGGGACTGGCCAAGTTACAACAAAACCCTCACTTCGGAGCGTTACTCGCGGCTCAGCCAGATCAATACAAAGAATGTTAGCAAGCTGAAGGTCTTGTGCATTTATGACACCAAGCAGTACACCGGCTTCGAGGCCGGCCTGATCATGATGAACGACGCCCTGATCGGCACTACCGAACACGATATTTTCTCCCTCGACCCCGCCAATTGCCACGAGAACTGGCGCACGAGAGAGGATTACAAACCCGCCACGCTCCAGGGGGTCAATCGAGGCGCCGCCTACATGAACGGCCTGCTGTTTCGTGGCACCCAGGACGGGCGGGTGCTGGCTTATGACTTCAAAACTGGCAAGCGAATTTGGGAAACGACAATCGCGGACCAGAAGCTCGGGGAGACGGCTCCTGCCGCGCCGATCGCCTGGAACGGCCTCGTCTTCATCGGCAATGCCGGCGGAGACAACAAGGGCGTGAAAGGGCGCATGTATGCGCTCGACGCAAAGACGGGCAAGATCGTTTGGGAATTCTATCTGGTGCCCAGAGCCGATGGCGACCCGATCCGCGGACCGCAAGGCGCGACGCCGCTCGACAAGTCAACATGGAAAAACGCTTCGGGCACACCCATCACCGGTGGTGCAACCTGGACGTCCTACACCCTGGACCCGGCCACGGGACGATTGTATGTCCCCGGCGGCAATCCGGCGCCCGACTTCGCGATCGGCCCCCGCGAGGGCGAGAATCTCTATTCTGGCTCGATTGTCGTGCTCGACGCCAAGACCGGGGATTACAAAAACCATTTCAAGCTTGTGCCCAAGGACTGGCACG
>JBOHJU010000049.1:0-12507 GCA_050728755.1 Methylocella sp. | reverse complement strand
CTGATATTCGCCGCGCCGTTGGACCTGAGTAAGTTCGTTGCGGGCAGCCTCGAGCTGCTCCTTCAGTTTCTGTTCCGAGCCGAGCTTGTCCTTCTCGGCATGCCAGCGCGCGGTCAGCGAGGCGGATTTCTCCTCAAGCCCGGCAAGTTCGGAGCTGAGCTTTTCCAGACGCTCCTTCGAGGCGGAATCGGTCTCCTTTTTCAGGGCCTCCTGCTCGATTTTGAGCTGAATAATCCGGCGGTCGAGTTCATCGAGCTCCTCCGGCTTCGAATCGACCTGCATGCGCAGGCGCGAGGCCGCTTCGTCGACAAGGTCGATTGCCTTGTCCGGAAGAAACCTGTCGGCGATATAGCGGTGCGACAAGGTCGCGGCGGCGACAATCGCGGCATCAAGGATGCGCACGCCATGGTGCAATTCGTATTTTTCCTTAAGGCCGCGCAGGATCGAGATCGTGTCGGCGACGGTCGGCTCGGAGACGAACACCGGCTGGAAGCGGCGCGCCAGCGCGGCATCCTTTTCGACATGCTTGCGATATTCGTCGAGCGTGGTCGCACCGATGCAATGGAGTTCTCCGCGCGCCAACGCGGGTTTCAAAAGATTGGAAGCGTCCATCGCGCCATCCGCCTTACCCGCGCCAACGAGCGTGTGCATTTCGTCGATGAACAGAATGATACCGCCCGCGGCGGCGATGATTTCGCTTAAGACCGCTTTCAGCCGCTCCTCGAATTCACCGCGATATTTCGCTCCCGCGATCAGCGAGCCCATATCGAGAGCGAGAAGCCTTTTGTCGCGCAGGCTTTCCGGCACGTCGCCATTGACGATCCGCAGCGCAAGGCCTTCGACGATCGCAGTCTTGCCGACCCCAGGCTCGCCGATCAGAACCGGATTGTTCTTCGTTCGCCGCGACAATACCTGAACGGTTCGCCGGATTTCTTCGTCGCGGCCGATCACCGGATCGAGTTTTCCGGCCCGCGCCGCCTCGGTCAGGTCGCGCGAGTATTTCTTCAAGGCATCGTAAGCGTTTTCCGCCGTGGGATTGTCGGCTGTGCGGCCCTTGCGGAGATCCTCGATCGCGGCGTTGAGAGTTTGCGGCGAAACGCCCGCCCGAGCGAGAATCTTGGCGGCCTCTGTGTTTTTCTCCAAGGCAAGCGCGAGCAACAGCCGCTCGACCGTGACATAGGAGTCGCCGGCTTTTTGCGCGATCTTCTCGGCATTGTCGAAAACGCGCGCCGTCGCCGGGGCAAGATACAATTGTCCCGCGGCAGAACCTTGCACCTTTGGCAATTTGGCAAGCGCGAGCTCGGTGTCGCGGAGCGCGTCGCGCGAGCGCCCGCCCGCCCTTTCGATGAGACCGGCGCTAAGCCCCTCCTCGTCGTCGAGGTGAACCTTCAAAATGTGTTCGGGCGTGAATTGCTGGTGCCCTTCGCGGATGGCGAGCGATTGCGCGCTTTGGATGAAGCCGCGCGCCCTCTCGGTATATTTCTCCATATTCATTGACGGATATCTCCCGTTCGCGAAGCCACTCCTTACGCCCGCTGCCGGCCGCGAACGAACCTACGCAGGCCCGGCACGCGACGGCTACGCGCGATTCACGGAATCGGCGTCACGGCTTGTGGCAAATCTCGCGGCCGGCCTTTGCCAGAAATGTAGGAGCAAAATGCGTGCGCGGTAGGGTCTTGTGCCCGCCAAAAGATTCGCGAGCCTTCGGACGCGGAAGCACGATCGGGGCAGAGGCCGCGAGAGGCCACGCAAGGAAAAACCTCGTTCTCGCGAGGGCCGGCCGGATAAACCCCGCCTCGCAGAGTTTTCGAGCGTCATTTGCCATTCACCAGCGGCAAATGCGGCGCGGGCCCCAAGGCGTTCGCCGGAAAAAGCAGCGACGCCATGCGCCCCAATTCCGCCGGCAGCCGCCATAAGGACCGCGATGCCAGCCGAGCCCGCAACCGCCGGCGATTTGCGTGACATGGAACGGCTGCTGCAACGGAAGGGGCAATGCCGGGACCGCCCCGGCGTCGAAGGACGCCACGGCGAACGTAAGCCCCGCGGCTACGGCAAATAATTTCGCGTGCATAAAAAAACTCCCTCGATTTGACCGCATCCGGGGCAACTATCGTCTTCCCCGCTCGGCAAATCAAGGCAAACAACCAACCTCACAACGGGCTTGCGGCTCAATCCTGGTCCGGATCATTGGCATTCGCCGCTTCGCCGCCGTTCGGCACGGCTGCCCCCGTTTCCGCCCTGCCGCCGCGTCTGCGGCGGGGATGCGGATGAAACCCGCTGGCCGCATCGTCCGGCTCTGGCGGACCGGCGAGCAAGGGAGAAAGCGCCTCAGCCGGCGGCGCGGCGTCATGGGGTTCGGCCGGGACGCGAACCGGGGCTGTGATGAACGCGGGAAGGACGTTGCCTTCGACGGCCTCGGCCATTTGGGGTTCGGCGCGCGGATCGGCCCGGATCGAGCCTTCATTTCGATAATCGCGCGGACCGCGTCCACGGTTGCCGCGATTCTCCTCATCGCGGCCGCGGCCATTGCGCTCTTGATAGGGCCGCTGCTCCTGATAAGTTTTCTCCGCGTAGGCTTGATATTTCCTGTCCCGATAATTCCTGTCTTGAAATGGGCGCTCCGGCCGCGGTGCACGCTCCGGCCGCGGAAAATCCTGGTCGTCCGCATTGCCATGAAATGACCGCTCCGGACCGGGCTGCGCGGGGCCGGCCTGAGATTGCGGCAGGAGGTTTTGCTGTGGCGGGGGGGCAAGGCGCTCGACAGGGGAAGCGAATCTGTCAGGCAAGCCGCCGAAATCGCTGTCATCCTCGGCTTCCTCCACGGCGGCTTCGCCGGGCTGACCCTGATAGGCGCCAGGTCCTTGTTGCTGGACTTGCTGCGCCGCCGCGATCAGCCGAAAATAATGCTCGGCATGCTGGAGATAGCTCTCTGCCATGACAGGATCGCCAGAAGTCTGCGCGTCGCGCGCCAACTGGAGGTATTTTTCGCCGATGTGGTGGGCCGTTCCACGAATTTTCACCTCGGGGCCGCTCGATTCATAGGATCTCGTCAGGGGATTCGGTCCCTTGCGATTGTTGGGGCGGCCGCGCATACGCTTGCTATTCTGTCCTGGTCTCATCGGTGATCCTTGGGTGGCATCGTACTTGCGCTTCGCGCGCAGCCGGACCGGCGTGCGTTCACGGTCCTTAACCGAACCACTTATTTTCAAAGCACGTAATTTTCAATGCACGTAGGCGCGAGCGGATCTAAGGCTCTCCAGCCGGTGACGATTGTGCGCACGGAACCGCCGTGGCGGTGACGACTGTGCTCACGGAATCGCCGCGGCACCGATCTTCGACTCATGCTCGTAGAGTCTCAGAGTCTGGGGACATTGATCCCGGTTGCGCCGGGAATCACAGCATGGCTCGAAGCGGAGATCGTCTTGTTTTCAGCGCGTGCCTAGCATTTCGTTCGGACGTTCGCGCGGACCGAGGACCCCCAATTGCCAATCGCAACCATGCAACATGTGCGAAAACCAATCCCTAGAAACGGAACTTAGTCGCTTTCGCCGCAAACGCCAAGAGCTTTTGCGAAAATATATCTTTTGCGGTGCTTAGCGTGGCCAATTTGTCACGCCAGGGCTCACTCGGCAGCACGCACCAAAACCACTCGCCGGAATTCGTCGAGATCGAGCCCAACCTCGACCGGCGCGCCGAACGCGCAGGACAAGAGCGATTCGACGGCCGCATGCTGGCCCGCTCCCACCTCCAGCGCGATCAAACCGCCTGGCGCAAGCAAATCCCGGCAAGCCGGGATGATATCGCGATAGGCCGCCAAACCGTCTTCGCCGCCATCCAAAGCCAACCGCGGATCGTGATCGCGAACTTCCGGTGCTAGGCGGGCGATTTCGCCGCGTACGACATAGGGTGGATTGCAAACGATCACATCGAACGGACCCCGCAAGGCACGGGTCCAATCGCCGCAGACGACGAGCCCCTGCCGGGCGAGCCCCAAGGCGACTAGATTGCCACGCGCGATCATGCAGGCGCCAAGCGAAATATCGACGCCGGCGCCGGAAGATCCTGGCAGGCTCTGTAACAGCGAGCATAGGATTGCCCCGGACCCCGTGCCAAGGTCGAGAATCCGCCAGTATTCGCGCGGCGACCGGGCCGCATGGTCGACCGCCGCCTCAATGAGCGTCTCGGTCGCCTGACGCGGATCGAAAACGGCGGGGGTGATCTTGAAACGCGCCCGCCAAAAATCCCGACCGCCGATGATTCGCGACACCGGCTCGCGCTTCAATCGCCGCGCTGCGAAAGATGCGACCAAAGCGGCGCCGGGGCCAAGCGGACTGTCGGGCCCGCGAACGAGATCCGCGTGATCGATACCGAGCGCCGCGCAGAGCAGCACGCGGGCATCGATTTGCGGGGACTCTATGCCGCCTTTCGCCAATGCCCGCGCGAGCGCGCGCCGCGCCGCGCCGCACGCCATCGCCGGTTCGAAACCGGGCGGATGCGCTTTTGCAACTTCGTCCCCCCTCCCACGGCACGGGCTAGCCCGCGGCATCGAGGAGAATCCTGGTCAGCCGCGCGGCGAAATGCGACGCATCGGCCAGCTTTTCACCTTCCATCAGCCGCGTCTCGTCGAAAAGGAGCCACACAATATCCTCGAATTTTCCCTTGTCCGGGGCAGCAACGCGCGCGGCCAGGGCGCGAATCAGCGGATGGGCGGGATTGATTTCGAGCACCGGCTTCGACGCCAGGCCGAGGCGGCCGCTTTCGGCGAGGATCCGTTCGAGGCGGCGGTCCGGCCCGCGGTCGGATGCGACGAGACAAGCGGGGCTCGACGCCAGCCTGTCGGAAGCGCGGACAGTCTCGACTGCCTCGCCCAAAACCTGTTTCATGAGCGCGTAAAGGGTCGCGAGACCGGCCGCCGGAGATTCGGGTCCGGCCGCGCCCGCCTCCGGCGCCTCCTTGAGCGGAATGGATTTGATGTCGGCCGTGCCCTGGGTTACCGACTTGAACTGCTTGCCGTCGAAGCCAACCGCCGTCGCTACCCAAAAGGCATCGACCGGATCCGGCAACAGCAAGACTTCAACGCCTCTCGCCCGGAAACCTTCAAGCTGCGGACTAGCCGCCAAATTGGCCAGATCCTCGCCGAGAAGATAATAGATCGCCGTCTGGTTCGTTTGCAGGCTTTCCACATAGTCCTTCAGGCTGCGGCTGCCGTCCGGATGGGTCGAGGTTGCAAAGCGCGCCAAACCGAACAAGGCGTCGCGTTTTTCGGGGTCCTCATAAAGCCCTTCCTTCAGGACGCTTCCGAAGTGCCCCCAGATCTTTGCGAATTTTTCGCTGTCGCTTTCGGCGAGCTTGGTCAGCTCCTGAAGGACGCGGTTCGTAACGGCTTTCTTGATGGCGGCGAAGATCGGGCTTTCCAGAATCGTTTCACGTGAAACGTTGAGCGGAAGATCGGCCGAATCGATCACCAGACGGACAAAGCGTAGCCATCTCGGCACAACCTCGGCGTCTTCCTTAATTAGCACATGGCGGACATAAAGCTTGGCCCGGCCCGCCCGCGAGGGATCGAACAGATCGAACGGCCGTGATCCCGGCACAAATGCCAAAACAGTGTAGTCGTGGCGCCCTTCGGCGTGCCAGTGCATCGTTAATTCGGGTTCGTCGAAAACACCGCCAAGGCTTTGATAAAAAACGATATAATCTTTCTTGTCGATCGCGGCCTTCGGTTTGGTCCAAAGCGCCGCGCCGTCGGTTATGCGGCGCGCGCCCTTCTCTTCGACAAGTTCGATCGGCACCACGAGCGCGCTCGAATGCTCCCGCACGATGCGCTCAATCCGGCTAGGCTCAAGGTAATCTTTGGATTCTTCGTTCAGGTAGAGAACCACCTTTGTGCCCCGGACCGGCGCTTCGCCTTGCGAAAGCGGCTGGATCGAAAAGGTGCCCTTGCCGTCCGAACTCCACTGGAAGGCTTCCGTCGAACCCGCCCGGCGCGTAAAAACATCGACGCGGCTGGCGACCATGAAGGCCGAATAAAATCCGATGCCGAACTGGCCGATCAGATCAAGTTTTTCGCGCGAATCCGCGCCCCCCGCCCCTTCGCCGCCGTTGCCGAGCCGGTCCAGAAAGGCGCGAGTTCCGGAGCGCGCGATGGTGCCCAGATGATCGGGGAGGTCTCGCTGCGACATGCCGATCCCATTGTCCTCGATGGCGAGGGTTTGGGCGCCCTTGTCGATCGATATCCGGATCGTGAACGGCGACGATGCAAGTGCGGGATCGGCAAGCGCCTCGTAACGCAATTGCTCGCAGGCGTCGGCAGCATTGGAAAGAAGTTCGCGCAAAAAGATGTCCCGGTCGGAATAGACCGAATGCACCATCAGGTGCAGCAATTTGGCGACATCCGCTTGAAAAGCTTGGCTTTGAGCCGCCGCGTCCGGCATTGCCACGTGGCCTCCTTTCCGGTTGTATTTGAATTGCGCGAATTTGGCGGCCCGTTGAGCTTCGCGCCGCCACCCCCTCGCAGCGCGGATATTGCCTTTGTGGCAGGCGGATGCAAGGCCTTCGCGCTAACCGCGCTCGAAGAGTTCGCGCCAGCCTCGGATCGTGCCGTCGTCGAGGAGCGGCGCTGGGGCGGCTTGCCGAGATCTCCACCTGTCGTCCAAAAGGACCAAGGTGCTCGCACGCAGCGTCACGCCCGCCGCCGATGCGGCAACGAATCGATGACGCCCGGGGAATGCCAAGCCAACGCTCAGCCAGGAAACGAGGGGAGGGCTGCGGGTTAGCTCAGCTTAAAGGAAGCATAATGTCGATGAAATCCGCGGCCGCCATACGGCATGTTCATTTCGAGGATCTTGGCACCTTCGAGGAGCCTTTGACGCGGGCCGGCTATAAGCTCCGCTATTACGATGTCGGCCGCCGCAATCTCCCCGATCCACTCGCACCGGATCTTGTCATCGTGCTCGGCGCGCCGGTCGGCGCTTACGAGGAAGACAAATATCCGTTTCTTCGCGATGAAATCGACCTTGTCACGGCCCGCTGCCGTGCCGGCCGGCCGACATTCGGCATCTGCCTTGGCGCCCAGCTCGTCGCCCGCGCGCTCGGCGCAAGAGTCTATCCCTCCGGTATCAAGGAGATCGGCTGGGGGCCGGTCGATCTGACGGATGCGGCCAGCACGACGCCGCTACGGCATCTGGCGCGAACGCCGGTGCTGCATTGGCACGGCGACACCTTCGATCTGCCGCAAAGCGCCGTCCATCTCGCTTCGACTGCGACGTGCCGCAACCAGGCCTTTTCCTTGGGTTCCAATATTCTCTGCGTGCAGTTCCATCCCGAGGTCGAGCCAACCGCCGGGATCGAACCATGGCTCGTCGGCCACGCGGCGGAACTTGCCTCGGCCGGGATCGATCCACGCCAATTGCGGGAAGGCGCCAAGGCCGCCGCACCCTCATTGCCCGCCAAGGCGCGCAAAATGTTCGAAGAATGGCTGGAGGGATTGCGGCTATGACCGCGGCGGAGAAGGCGGCCTCAATGGCGGTCATTTCGATGCAGTCGCAAGTTGTTCACGGCCTCGCCGGAAACAGCGTGGCGGTCTTCCCGCTGCGACCTGCGGCATCGAGGTCGAGTCGGTGCCGACAACGTTGTTCAGCACTCATCAGGTTATGGCAACCGTCGATGGCCCCAGCCGCGGCCATGCTCTCGTTTCAATAAACGTAGGCGGGCGTTTCGAATTGGATGAGCGGCCCTGCACGAGCGGGAATTTCGAGCGGCGCCGGGAGGAGTTCGTTGCCGAAGGCCGACTTATCAAAGACTTGGTCCGGGGTCCGGTTGAAGATCGTATTGGCCGTCACGTAGTTTGACATGCTGCCAACAGGAACGACCGGGCCGGGATCGAGGAAACTGCGCCGGTTGACGGTGAGCGGCGGACGTTCGCCAGGGTACCTCTGCGCGACCTGCGGGCGGTGGCGATGATGCGGTTTGGTTTGCGCATTGGCCCCGGCCGTGAACGCGGCCAAGGCGGCGGCGGCCAGAATGATCGATAGCTTACTGTGAAACATTTCGAAACTCCTAGGATTTCTTAGCCTAAACGCAATGGCCCCGGTTTGGTTGCACCGCGCGCTTTATTGTCGCGATTAAAGTTGCGCTTATCCATAACTACGCTTTCGTTGACGCTTGATTGCAGCCGCTTGGGCGGCTTTCGAAAACCGGCGGGGCCGTGCCACATGGACGAAACGAAAGCCGAGGCATTCCGTGGCGGATGGCTTTGTAGGTGTCTCGATCGTTCAGATAGCGTGATCACGGCAAGCGGAAGCGATAATTGTTATTCATGATGGCTCAATGTCAGTTTCGATGTCTTTTTTGCGTTCAAATCGGCGAAAAAACAGATGTTCCCATCTGGTGAGATGCTCAATTATCCAAGGGAAGTCCAGCCAATTTGCTAGCCCTATCAATAATATAAGCGACCAAACCATCAAAAACGCGAATACCGACCGTGGAACAAACGATCCTAAGAACGCGTCAATAAGTCCTACTATTACAAATATGTAGACGAACCTCTCCTTATTGAAGCGAGCCGTTCGTTCCAAAAGTTCATTTTCTAACGCAGCAGCTTTGTCATCGCGGCGCCCTGGATGAGATGGCGCGTCATTGCCGTTATGCCGCGATACATTGCCATTGTGCGGCGTACCGTTGCCTGTTGCAGTATTCTCTTGCGATGTCGTCGTCGGTAATTTGTATCCCTCTGACGTTTGGCTCATATTTCCTCGCCCATGCCCCAAAATCCCAATGCGTTAACTCAACGAGTTCGCCTGGTCTTTTTCCGAGATACTTCCTACAAACGTCGATCAATTTAGACCGACGTTTGTCATCCTCTCTAAATCTTCTCGCTCCAAAAAAAACATTCCTTACAGGGCCAGAGCCAAAAATTTTCACTTTGTGATAAAGTTCCGGGGACACAGGCCCGAAATTCCAAGCCTCAAACGCTGTATCAACAATACGTTCGCCATCATGTTCGCCAATGTATTCGACTTGCGCAAGATAGAGCATCTTTTGCAAGCTTAAGTTTGAAATTTGCCAGCCACTTTGTTCGCAAACAAACTTCGCTACTGTATCAAGCCTTGCAGCCATTGCCTCCAACGCTCGGCCGCCGCCTTCTTGGCAATGGCCGTACGTTCCTCCTGTGAGAGTTTTCCGCGCACGCTTTCTCTCCCGTAGGCGAGCCGTGCCGAATATTCTTGTAACACAGATTGGTGGATTATCCACAGTTTCGCCTTGACAACGGCGGAAATCTGAGTCCTCGCCTTCGCTACGTGCTTCGATTCGAACTTTACCCCTACCGACAGCTCATGCATGGGCGCCAAATAAACGGCCGCCGTGATTACCACGACGGCCGCGCGCTAATTAACGCGCGTCAATCATATTGCCCCTGGCTTTGCCCGCCGCCCGGACGGAACGGGGCAAAACACGGAACGCCCCGCCCGTTGCGGCTTTCTTCGACATCGCCTATGCAGTGAGCCGGTTGCGCCAGGCGCGCCTGCCGGAAACACCCAAAAACGCGAATTGTGGACGGAGCAAAAGATGGGTTTCAAACTTGCCGTTGTCGGCGCAACCGGAAACGTGGGGCGCGAAATGTTCGATATCCTTGCCGGGCGCCGGTTTCCGGCCGACGAGGTTACGGCGCTTGCGTCGCCCCGCTCTATCGGCTCGGAAGTTTCTTTCGGCGACAAGGTTTTGAAATGCAAATCGCTGGAAAACTTCGATTTCAGCGGAACCGATATCTGCCTGATGTCGGCGGGCGGCACCGTCTCGAAGGAGTGGGCGCCGAAAATCGCCGGTCAAGGCTGCGTCGTCATCGATAATTCCTCCGCCTGGCGCTACGATTCCGGCGTGCCTCTGATCGTGCCGGAGGTGAACGCCGAGGCAATCACGGGTTTCGCCAAGCGCAACATTATTGCAAATCCGAATTGTTCGACGGCCCAGCTCGTGGTCGCCTTGAAACCGCTGCACGACAAGGCCAAGATCAAGCGCGTCGTCGTTGCGACCTATCAATCGGTATCCGGCGCCGGCAAGGAGGCCATGGACGAGCTTTTTTCCCAGACCCGCGCGATCTTCGTGTCCGATTCTGTCACGTCCAGGAAATTCCCCAAACGTATCGCCTTCAACGTGATCCCCGAGATCGACGTCTTCATGGAGGATGGGTATACAAAGGAGGAATGGAAGATGATGGCGGAGACGAAGAAGATCCTCGATCCCAAGATCAAGCTCACCGCGACCTGCGTGCGCGTGCCGGTCTTCATCGGCCATGCGGAAGCGGTCAATATCGAGTTCGTTCATCCCATCAGCGCCGATGACGCGCGGAAGATATTGCGGGAGGCCCCCGGCTGCCTGGTGATCGACAAGCGCGAGCCCGGCGGTTATATCACGCCGCACGAAGCGGCGGGCGAGGATGCGACCTATATCTCCCGCATCCGCGAGGACCCGACGGTCGAGAACGGTCTCTCGCTTTGGTGCGTCGCGGATAATCTGCGCAAGGGCGCGGCGCTGAACGCGGTTCAGATCGCCGAGGTGCTTGTCAATCGCAAATTGATCGCGCCGAAGAAAAAAGCGGCTTGAGCGGCGCTCGCAGGGTCAAGTGCGGGCCACTTTTTCAAGCCCAGGCAGATGCCCGCGAAGACGCGCCTTGCCCGCCCGCTGGCCGCGTCATGACGAAGGCTCCGATTTGCCGGAGCCAGAACGCTGCTCGAACCACGCCTCAATCACCACCATTGGAACGGACTCTTCATCTGGCCCGTCGATGCCCACCAATTCGTTGTCTCCTTGCGCCAAATTCCAAGCCTCTTCGAGGGCTTCCTCTTCGGTCGCCAACTCACGCGACAGCATTTCGTGCTTCAATTCGTCATCGATATATCGAACATACCATCCCATCTTCACAACTCCCGTTCTAACTGGTCATTAGCCGTCTAGTGACCGAAGGGCACTTCCGCGTCCTTGCGCATCTCGGCCATCCATACGTTCTGCAAGGCGGTCTTGGCCTTCGGCTGGACGCATACCAGCTATTGCCGCTCCGAAAGGCATTGCGGCTCCCCCGGATCAACCTGGTAATCGCGGACGCCCCCGGCGTGGTAAAGACGGTCTCGGCGGGCGTCGTCGCGCGCGAGCTTCTAATCGCGCGAGCTTCTAATTTTGTACCGGATCGATTTCATCGGCATCGCAGACCCACCAGCGATGACGATCGAAGGAAGGATGGACTCGAAGCTAAATTCGGCCTTTCCTTCGAGATCATCGCGGGGACTGGATAGCTGGATTGCGGTGGTGGAGCCAGGCGGAATCGAACCGCCGACCTCTTCAATGCCATTGAAGCGCTCTCCCAACTGAGCTATGACCCCGGCCAATCCGAAATGCAGCGCATTCCCGCAAAGCATTCCCGCAACGTCCGCTTGGGGTGATGCTTTACCCTCGGCGCTCCCGCTAGGAGCGGGAAGCGGGGCGGCTGTATAATCTCAACCGCCGCGCTTCACAAGCGAAACATTAGAGCATGTCCCGAAAAAGTTGCTCGACTTTTCCGATTCTGACATGCTCCAACTCTTTGATTTTGAGTGAGTCCTTAATCGATCAAATGATTCCATTTGATCGGGACGCGCTCTAGCGTTCTTCGTCGTCCCCCATCTCGCCATCGATGAGATCGCCGACGTCGCCGGAATCCTCTTCCTCTTCCTCGAGGAACGTATCGTCGACGGCTTCAATCTCGGTGTCGTCATCCGCCACGGCCGCAACCTTGTCCTCCCCGGCATCGGCTTCCTCGATCGGAACCAGCACGGTTCCCGCGCCGGCCGGCGTATCCTCTTCATCGGCCACTTCCGCGTGATGGGCCATCCGCGACAGCGGCGAGGCATGAAAAATCGTTCCGCATTTCGGGCATGTGATGGGCGATTTGTTCATATCGAAGAAGCGCGCGCCGCAGTTCTGGCATTGATGCTTATTTCCGAGTTCGGGTTTGGCCACGGAACCTACCTCTGGACGGGCGGAAGCCTGCCGTTGCCATGGCCGCCGCCGCGAAACTTTGCAGTCCGGTTAGTGATGCAAAGGCCACCTGTCAAATGCAAGTCGAACCCCAAAATGCGCGCTGGGACGTTGGATGACGCGCGTACGGTGCGGCGAGGGGGAATTTCCCGCCGGTTTTTCAGCCCGCCGCAAGGCCTGGAATGCGCCGGGCCTCGTGACGACGGCTGCGGCGTCCGCGCTGGCGGCTTGGGCATCTCGCGCAGGGCTCTGCCGCCGGCCGTTGCGCCGCCGCGAACGCTTATTAAACCAGGAGATCAAGCGGCGCACGCACGGAGCGCGAATCTTCCCTCCGCCGGCCATTCCAGCGAGCTTCGCTCACCGGAAACTTTGGCCGGCTTTGCACACGCGAGAGCTGGCATTAGGCCATCTGCTACCTCGACGTGGAGCATCTGCGCGAGCACAGCAAAGAGGCCTTGCGGGCCTCGGCCGCCGGACGGCGGCCGAGCACATCCGGGC
>JBOHJU010000048.1:0-12645 GCA_050728755.1 Methylocella sp. | reverse complement strand
CTTCCAAATGTACCAGTGCGTCCAATTGATAACTTCGGCAATTATGTGCCGCCTGCTGCGATTGAGCAGCTAAAGTCAAATAACTTCCTTTTTCCTGAAACTGCTGACATCGATTTCGATTTCGATGTCCAAGGTCAAAATCTCTCTGTAAATTGGAAGACGCCCGTAGGTTCCTTCGGCGGCGGAACTGCCATAGCTCCGAAAACGCGCGCCGGACAGCGGTCGGAATTACAACCTCTGGGGATCAGGACTTGGGACGCATTCAAAAAACAGGTGAATAAACTGGATCCCAAGAGATACATTTTTCGCGGTCAGGAAAGCAATGAATGGCGGCTTCGCACAAGCTTCTATAGGACTGGGCGCGCTGATCTTGAAAGATATTTATCACGTGACATTAACGATTTACAGAAAAGCCTTAGCTCTCTTACAAATCACGTGTTTGATTTGACAAATAATCTGTAATACGGAGCTTTCATCAATTTAGCACAGCATCATGGATATCCGACCCCTTTGTTAGACTGGACTTGGTCCCCCTATGTCGCGGCGTTTTTTGCATACCGCAAGATACCAATTAATAAAAATAGAAGTTTAAGAGGAAAAATACGTATATATAAGTTTGATATCGTAGAATGGAATAAAGTACCACAGATTAATAAGCTGTTGCGTGTCAGACCGCATATTTCCGTATTGGATGCACTTGCTATTAATAATACGAGAGCGATTCCACAGCAAGCAATTTCTACTATCTCAAATGTTGACGATATGGAGAGCCATATTCAAAAAGTGGAATCTCTCAGGTGGAGAAAATATTTGGAGATCATCGATTTGCCGGCGAGCGAGCGCCGCTACATCATGCAAGAACTCGCGTTGATGGGTATCACAGCGGGCTCATTGTTTCCAGGTCTCGATGGGGCTTGCGAGAACCTTAAAGAGCGTAACTTTTAACCTCTCATATACTTACATACTTCTCCGCATTATCTGTGTAGCGCACGAGCAAGGGAGTGGGCCGACTATCCGATTCAGGTCGAGGCAAGACACTTTCCGACCGAGGTTTTCAGAGCGCGTTGTCTGGTATAGGTGATGCTGTAATCGCGAAAATGCCGCCCCATATTGTGGGCTGGCTGCCATTCTTCAAAATAACGTCGTCTCAAATAAATATCGTCTGGCCAGTGTCCTACCGCCGGGCCGTCCGGACGCGGCAAGTTTGTTTCAGGTCTGAAAATGAAGCTCCGCAATATCGCCATTATAGCGCACGTCGATCACGGCAAGACGACGCTCGTGGACCGACTGCTCCAGCAATCCGGCGCTTTTCGCGAAAATCAGCGGGTCGCCGAGCGGGTCATGGATTCGAACGATCTCGAAAAGGAGCGCGGGATCACGATCATCGCCAAGGCGGCGTCGATCGCCTGGAAGGACACGCGGATCAATATTGTCGATACGCCGGGCCACGCCGATTTCGGCGGCGAGGTGGAGCGCATCTTGTCCATGGTCGATGGCGCGATCGTTCTGGTCGATGCCTCCGAAGGGCCGATGCCGCAAACCAAATTCGTCGTCGGCAAGGCGCTGAAAATTGGTCTGAGGCCGATCGTCGTGGTGAACAAGGTCGATAGGCCGGACGCGCGGGCAAACGAGGTTATAAATGAGGTGTTTGATCTTTTCGCGGCGCTCGACGCCACCGACGAACAGCTCGATTTTCCGATCCTTTTCGGTTCGGCGAAACAGGGCTGGATGGCCGCTAGCCCGGACGGGCCGAGGCAAGGCATGGCGCCGTTGTTCGATCTCGTGTTGAAGCATGTCCCGCCGCCGGAAACGGGCGAAGGCGGCTTTCGGATGCTCGGCACGTTGCTCGAAGCCAATCCCTATCTCGGGCGGCTTATCACCGGGCGGATTTTCGCGGGCTCCGTAAAGCCCAATCAAATCGTCCAGGTCTTGGATCGCAGCGCTAACGTGGTCGAACAGGGGCGGATTACCAAGATCCTGGCATTCAGGGGCATCGAACGCACCCCGATCGAGGAGGCGGAAGCGGGCGACATCGTTGCGATCGCCGGGCTCGAGAAATTCAATGTCGCCGACACGCTTTGCGCGCCCGGCGCCGCCGAGCCTTTGCAGGCGCAGCCGATCGATCCGCCGACCTTGTCGATGGCGTTTCTTGTGAATGATTCGCCGCTCGCCGGAACCGAAGGCGGCAAAGTCACGAGCCGCGTCATCCGCGACCGTCTTTACAAGGAGGCCGAAGGCAATGTCGCCTTGCGGGTCGAGGATTCGCCAGGATCCGACTCTTATGTCGTCTCGGGGCGCGGCGAATTGCAACTTGCGATCCTGATCGAGACCATGCGCCGCGAAGGATTCGAGTTGGGAGTGTCACGGCCAAAGGTGGTGTTGCAAAAAGACGCGGCCACGAACGAGCTCCTCGAACCAATCGAGGAAGTGGTTATCGACGTCGATGAGGAACATTCCGGCGTCGTCGTGCAAAAGATGGCCGGGCGCAAGGCCGAGATGATCGAGATGCGGCCTTCCGGCGGCGATCGCCTGCGCCTTGTCTTTCACGCGCCGACCCGCGGGCTCATCGGCTATCAGGGCGAGCTTTTGACCGATACCCGCGGCAGCGCTGTCATGAACCGGCTGTTTCACGCCTACGCCCCATGGAAGGGCGAGATCGCGGGGCGGCGCAACGGCGTTTTGATTTCCAGCGACAACGGCGAATCGGTCGCCTATGCGATGTGGAAGCTCGAGGATCGCGGTGCGATGATGATCGAGCCCGGCTGCAAGGTCTATCGCGGCATGATCGTCGGCGCGCACACGCGGGAAAACGACCTCGAGATCAACGTCTTGAAGGGCAAGCAGCTGACCAACATCCGCGCCGCCGGCAAGGACGAGGCGGTCCGCCTGACCCCGCCGCTCAAGATGACGCTCGAAAAGGCGCTCGCCTATATCGAAGACGACGAGCTCGTGGAAGTCACGCCGAAGTCGCTCAGGCTGCGCAAGGCGCTGCTCGATCCCAACGAACGCAAGCGCGCATTCCGGGCCAAGGAAAGCGCGTGAGTCAACGTTCGTCCCTTGAAGCATGATACCCGAAGGGTCTGCAGCCTTTAGTCGTTAGGCTCTCGCTTTTCCGCGGGGCCCTCATCGCATTCATCGTTGCTTATTCAAGCCGCAGTCTGCCGCCGCTTTACCTCGGCGTAATCGCCGGCAAGATGGGTGCGAACCAAAGCCGCAATCAAGCGCGGGAAATCGTCGCGCTCGACGAGCGTGGAGAGATGTCGAGCATTATCGCCAAGCCTCAACCGTCTGGCTGTATCGAGCGCCATGGCGTCGGCAAAGGGATAGAGCTCCTGCCATGCAATCTGCATCTCACGGCAGAAAATGTCAGCACCGACAGGACCAATCCCCGTGAACTGTTGAATGAGCCGATGCTCTTCCTCCGCATCGCGGCCGGCTTTTTCTCGAAGGCGACGCAAGTCGCCACCATATCGATGTAGCATGAACTCCGCAGCTTTGCCTAGTTTGGTGGAGGTGCTCTCATCATAGCGAGCATAGCCCGCGGCATTCAGCACGTGCGTGCGTTCTTCCCAGGTGCTTGCTGCCATTGTGCGTGCCGACGTCCATCCCCGCCGCCTTAGTGCCATGGCGGCAGCTATGGCGACTCTGGCGTTGATCCGCGCGGAAAACAGGATCGTCGCGCAAAGCCACCGGAACAGTACCGAGGGAGTATTGCGCGCGATATTAATTTCGAGCTCGTCACAGTAAGTACGCCCGTGCTTTGCCAGAAGCGCGGCCGCTGTCCGTTTTGCCTCAATGATATCTCGCGAAACCATTAACCATGCTCCGCCTGCGCCTAATACAATGGACAATCATGACGCCGAGGCTTCGTTCCGCAACGGATTCGAAAATCATGGCGTTATCGGCGAGATAGCGTTTCAGCCGAAGCCCAGGCCGGAGCGGGGATCGGCGCGAACTTCATCTTGAAGTCCGCCGCGCAGTTAGCGCAACAGCATCAAGAGGCCGATTGCCGCGATGAGCCAGAGCGCGATGTGGCCCCATCGCGCGGCCCGCGCTTCGGCCTTGCCGATTTTCGCGATCGCTCCTTCGGATAACTCGAAGCCGTTTTCGGCCATGCCTTCGAGCTGATTGACGATATTTTCGCCGCGCACGAGCACCGATGGCAAATTGCTGGCGAACCGGGCGAGCGTCGAGGCGGCGCGGCCGGCGTCCTGCAATTTGCCCAGCGGACCGAGGTTCTGTTCGATCCACGCGCCGACCACCGGCTCGGACGTTGTCCACACGTTGAGTTTCGGATCAAGCGTGCGCGCCACGCCTTCTACGACAACCATGGTCTTTTGCAAAAGAACGAGCTCGACTCGCGTCTTCATGTCGAAAAGGCCGGTGATCTCGAACAAAAGCGTCAGCAGTTTCGCCATCGAAATCTGATCGGCGGTGCGGGAATGAATCGGCTCGCCGATCGCCCGGATGGCCTGCGCGAAATCCTCGACCCTATGCACGCGCGGCACATAGCCGGCCTCGAAATGGACCTCCGCCACGCGCCGGTAATCGCGCTTGATGAAGCCATAGAGGATTTCCGCGAGAAAGCGCCGCTCTTTGAAACCGAGGCGGCCCATGATGCCGAAGTCCACCATTGTGAGGCGCCCCTGCGCGTCGACGAACAGATTTCCCTGATGCATGTCGGCGTGGAAAAATCCGTCCCGCACCGCCGTGCGCAGGAAGGATTGAACGACGCTGCGGCCGAGGGCCTGCAAATCATAGCCCTTTGAGGCGAGCGCCTTGATATCGGACAATGGTGTCCCATCGATCCATTCGAGCGTCAGCACCTCTTTCGTGGTCCGGTCCCAGTCGATTCGCGGAATCCGGAAATCCTTATCTTGCGCCGTATTCTCGGCGAATTCGGAAGCCGCGGCGGCTTCGAGCCGGAAATCCATTTCGATCTTGACGGTGCGGGCCAGCGTATCGACGACCTCGACCGGTTTTAGGCGGCGGGCGTCGTAAAACCAGCGTTCGGCCAGGCGGGCCGCGAAATACATGTCGCCGAGGTCGCGTTTGAAAAGCCGCTCGACTCCCGGCCGCAACACCTTAACGGCGACTTCGCGGTCGCCATCGCCGTCTTTCACGCGCGCCCGGTGAACCTGGGCAATCGAGGCGGCGGCGACCGGCTCTCCGAAACTCATAAAGATGCGTCCGAGCGGTTCGCCAAAGGCGGCCTCGATGCTCGCGATCGCAACGGTGCGCGGAAAAGGCGCCATCCGGTCCTGCAAAAGCTCGAGCTCTCGAACGACGGCCGCGCCGACGACGTCCGGCCTTGTCGCGAGGAATTGGCCGAGCTTGACATAGGATGGCCCGAGCCGGCTGATCGCGGCGGGGAGATTGGCAAGGCCGGTTGCCTTTTTGCTGGCGGCCTTGGCCGTGGAAGTTCTCCCGCCGCCGAGGGCAAGGAGTCGTGCCAGAGCGAATGGCAGCCGCGCCGCAGGGGGCAGAATCGATGGATCGACATCCCTGAACACGCCGGCCCGAGTCAGCACGAAACCCGCGCGTGCTAGCCGGAGCAGGGAACCGAGGGAGGAACTCAAAACGCCCGCCCTAACACATGGTCAGATCCGGAAGAACCGGATCGCGCTTCGACACGGGACGCTTGCGGACGATCCGGCAGCGGCTGCCTGCGTCGCCTGTAAGGATCATGCTCCTGCTCACACGGATTGACCGCACGATCCTGGCGATACAATTGCATGGCTTGGTCAGACTCATCCCTAAAGCTTCCAGCCCGAATGAATGGCGACGATCCCGCCCGAAAGCCGCGTGAACGAGGCCCGCTCGAACCCCGCCCCGGCGATCTTGCCGCAAAAACTCTCGGCATCGGGAAACCGCGCGATCGATTCGACAAGATAACGATAGGGCTTATCGTCGCCCGCCACCAAGCGGCCCATATGAGGAATGACGCGAAACGAATAGGCTTCGTAGAGACGGTCGAGGATGGGCACGTTCACATTCGAAAACTCGAGACAGAGGAACTTGCCGCCACGCCGGAGAACCCGGCGCGCCTCGGCCAGCGCCCTGTCGATGCGCGGCACGTTGCGAATGCCGAAGGCGATCGTATAGGCATCAAAACTGTCATCGGCGAAGGGCAGCTCCTCGGCGTTTGCCTCGACAAAGTCGAGCGCCGCGTCGAAATGCCGCTTGGCGGCGCGCCGGCGCCCTTCTTCCAGCATGTTGGCATTGATGTCGAGGACAACGACCTCGGTCAAGTGCGAGCCTGCTCTTGCCACCCGGAAGGCAATGTCGCCGGTGCCGCCCGCCACATCGAGATGGCGGAACCGGTTTTTTTTGGACGGCTTGACCCGGCTTACAAAAATATCTTTCCAGATCCGGTGGAGGCCGCCGGACATCAGATCGTTCATGAGGTCGTAGCGGGACGCGACCTTGTGAAAAACCGCGTCGACCCGCGCCTGCTTGCCGGCTAGCGGCACGCGGGAAAAACCGAACTGCGTTTCTTCAGCCATGTTTTGCGGTGTTCGATGCGGGGGCGGGGTACCAATCGCTTCTGTTTCTCGTGAAACATAGCGCGGCCCATGCGCCATGGCTATGGCGGGGGCTTTCGCCGCGCGGATTGACCGAAACTATGGGGAAATCTTACCAAAATGTTTCACGTGAAACATTTTGGTAAGTTTGGGGGCAAAATTCTTACAAGGCTGAAAACAACCTTCGCTGCGCATCGCGTAGGATCGCGCGAAAAATTTGTCATTTCGGCATCAGCCAAAGGTTACCTTGCGGGAACAGCGCCAAAGCTCCTTGGTGTCAACAAACAGTCACGGCTGCGGGATAAAGAGAAATGGGACTTTTTTGCGGCTTTGCCTTATTTAAGAGTTGGAGCTCAAGGCCAAGCACGCTAGGGTAAGACTGGATCAAGCTTAAAAATCCGTAACGCCAGCGAGTCTTTGGGTTCGGAAGCGTGCGGCCAACTGAAATCACTTCATTTTGGGAGGGCTCAGAAAATGGGCATTATGCAAGCCGATAGAGGCAGCGGAGGCCGCGATTCGTGGGGGCCGGCAATTGCGGCCCTTTGGGCCGCGCTCATGCTGGTTTTCGCCTTCGGCGCCCGGCCCGCCGCTGCGGACCCCTTCGCCTATGTCGCGAATGCGGGCTCCAACACTGTCTCGGTGATCGACACGGCCACCAACACCGTGCTGACGGGGACGGGGTTCCCGATCCTGGTGGGGACTACCCCCGTTGGGGTCGCCGTCACCCCGGACGGGAAACACGCCTATGTCGCGAATGCGAACTCCGACAATGTCTCGGTGATCGACACCGCCAGCAACACCGTGCTGACGGGGACGGGGTTCCCGATCCCGGTGGGGTCTAGCCCCCGTGGGGTCGCCGTCACCCCGGACGGGAAACGCGCCTATGTCGCGAATGCCGGCTCCAACGCTGTCTCGGTGATCGACACCGCCAGCAACACCGTGCTGACGGGGCCGGGGTTCCCGATCCCGGTGGGGGGTTTCCCCGTTGGCGTCGCCGTCACCCCGGACGGGAAACACGCCTATGTCGCGAATTTTAGCTCCCACACTGTCTCGGTGATCGACACCGCCACCAACACCGTGCTGACCGGGACGGGGTTCTCGATCCCGGTGGGGACTAACCCCTCTTGCGTCGCCGTCACCCCGGACGGGAAACACGCCTATGTCACGAATCAGGGCTCCGGCACTGTCTCGGTGATCGACACCGCCACTAACACCGTGCTGACGGGGACGGGGTTCCCGATCCCGGTGGGGACTAACCCCGCTGGCGTCGCCGTCACCCCGGACGGCGCGCACGTCTATGTCGCGAATATGTCGCGAATTTTTTCTCCAACAGCGTCTCGGTGATCGACACCGCCACCAACACCGTGCTGACGGGGACGGGGCTCCCGATCCCGGTGGGGACTAACCCCTTCGGCGTAGGCATTATGCCGCCGCCGGCGGTGATGGCCGCGTTGGCGGTGACGCCGGCGACCAACATCGTGGCCAACGCCGCGCAAGGGGGCGCGGCGATCTTCTCGCCGTCCTCGTTCGATTATCAGCTCGCCGCCACAACCGGCAGCGTCATGGTTTCGATCTCGGGCATCCCGAGCTGGCTCAACGCGTCCTTTGCTTCGGCGACGCTCACGACAACGCCGCTGACCGACACCTTCTCCTTGACCAACCTCGGCGCTCTCGCCCGCGGCACGTATACCGCGACCATCGCCTTCACCAACACAACCAACGGCCAAGGCAACACGACCAGGACCGCGACGTTGAGAATCTACAATAAGGACGACTGCAAGCACGGGGGATGGGAGGATTTCATCTCCCCGCCAGGTCCGTTCAGGAACCAGGGCCAATGCGTCAGCTTTTTTGCAAATATTGGGG
This sequence comes from Methylocella sp., assembly GCA_050728755.1. Classification (GTDB taxonomy): domain Bacteria; phylum Pseudomonadota; class Alphaproteobacteria; order Rhizobiales; family Beijerinckiaceae; genus Methylocapsa. Next base: position 4,255 of record JBOHJU010000048.1, on the reverse strand, counting down.
CGCCTCCCTGACGGGGCTTGCTCCCGCCACCCGCTGCGCTCGCGCGCGGCGCAAGCGGCGGGAGCAAGCTTGACCAGGACCAGTCTCGGTGTCGGCGCCAGGCAATGCGCTTAACGTTTCGCGGCCTTCCTATCGGCTCGCCGCGAAAGTGGCGATCCGAAATCGGGCCGGATGCGAACGCCGCAGTGCAAAGCCTGCTCGAGGGTCAGCGGCCTTGCGCCAAAAATAGCCTACCGAAGATCAACAATTTCAAAGCAATATTGAAACCTGACATCCAAGTTAGAGTACTGACCCGCCCATCTAGCCGTTCCATTCGAGCCCCAAGATCGATGAACCGAGCTTCAAAAGCAGCAACCGCCTCAGCTGCCTTGTGGGCTTTCTCCTCCGGCGCACCCGCTGCGGTAAGAGCGTCATAAATTTCGGCAATCATCGTCGTCATGGCGGTGTCGCCCTACGTTCAGCGCTTCGAACCCTAATATCGTAAATCCAGCTGGGCAATCCGTCGAGTGCAGGCGTGACTGCGCGGCGTCGCTTGTCCATTCATAATCCGGCCTCCGGGAGGCCCTGAACCTCAAGCACATCCATCACAGGCGCAGGCATCATCCTCCACGTCCCGGTGCCGGCGGCTGGCAACGCGCTTAACGCTTCGCGGCTGCACGTTCAGCTCGCGGCGTATGCGGCGATCCGACATCGGGTCGGACGCCGCGGCGCGCGTGCTTGGCTTTGGCCGAACGTGGCCGCGCCTGCCGCGGGGCGGTTTCGCTCACGAGTTCGAAGCGGAGCGCGCCAGCGAGCGGCGCGGCTTCCACGAGCCTGACCGTTACAATGTCGCCGAGCCGGTGCATCTCGCCGGTGCGCGAGCCGATCAGGGCCTGGCGCGCCGGGTCATGCCGGAAATAATCGTCGCCGAGCATGGCCGCTGGGATGAATCCGTCAGCGCCGGTCTCGTCGAGCTTGACGAAGAGCCCGGCGCTGGTTGCCCCCGATATGCGGCCTTGGAACGAAGCCCCGATCTGGCCCGAGAGATGGGCCGCGATCAGCCGCTCGGCCGTCTCGCGTTCGGCGGCCATGGCCCGGCGCTCGGCGGCGGAAATTTTGGCCGCGATTTCGGCCAGCTCCTCGTTCGCGATCGAGGCCAAGCCATCGGACCCGAGATGCAGCGCGGAGATCAAGGCGCGATGGACCATGAGATCGGCATAGCGGCGGATCGGCGAGGTGAAATGCGCATAGCGGCGCAGATTGAGACCGAAATGACCGTAATTCTCGATCGCGTATTCGGCTTGCGCCTGGGTGCGCAGCACGACTTCGTTGACGAGATGCTCGTTGTCCGTGCCTTTCACGCGGGCGAGAATCCGATTGAATTGCTCGGCGCGAAGAACTTGGCCCTTGCCGGACTTGATCCCGATCGAGGCGAGGAATTCGGCAAGATTGTTGAGCTTTTCGAGCGATGGCTCGTCATGCACGCGGTAGATGAAAGCCTGGCGTTTCACCTCAAGTGTTTCGGCGGCCGCCACATTGGCGAGGATCATGAATTCCTCGATGAGGCGATGGGAATCGAGCCTTGGCGGGGTCGCGATGGATTTTACCGCACCCTTTTCGTCCAGGATGATCTTGCGTTCGGGAAGGTCGAGATCGAGCGGTCCGCGTTTGTCGCGGGCAATTTTCAGCGCGGCGTAGGCCTCGTAAAGCGGCACGAGGACAGAAGCATGGAGCGGGCCCATGGCCTCGTCCGGTCCATGCTCAATTGCCGCCTGCATCTGCGCATAGGCGAGTTTGGCCGCCGAGCGCATCATGACCCGATGGAAGCTATGCCTTAACTTATAGCCATCGGCGGCGACGACGATGCGGGCGGCAAGCGCCGGGCGATCCTCGTTTGGGCGCAGCGAACAGAGGTCGTTGGAAATCGGCTCCGGCAGCATCGGCACGACACGGTCGGGAAAATAGACCGAATTGCCGCGATCCTGCGCCTCGCGATCAAGCGCGGCGCCAGGCCGCACATAGGCAGCAACATCGGCGATGGCGATGCGCAAAATAAAGCCGCCAGGATTGGCCGGATCGGGGTCGCGCTCGGCATGGACCGCGTCGTCGTGGTCCTTCGCATCCGCGGGGTCGATGGTCACGAGCGGGATCGCGCGCCAATCCTCGCGATGGGCCATTGCCGCGGGTCTCGCCCACTCCGCCTCGGCAATGACCTCCGGGGCAAAGACATGCGGAATCTGGTGCGTGTGGATAGCAATGAGGCTGATCGCTCTTTCATTGTCGAGGGTGCCGAGCCGTTCGCGAACCTTTGCTGTAGGAAAGCCGAAGCGGCCAGTGCGCAAGACCTCGACGGCCACGAGATCGCCGTCGCGCGCCATTTCTTCGTCGCCGGGGCCGACGCAAAGTTCACCGCGATTGACGTTTTTCTTGTCGATCGGCACGATACGGCCGCCGCCGCGCGGATCCGCGCGAAAAATCCCGAGCACCTGTGTTTTCGCACGCGGCAACAGCTTGATCACGCGCCCGGTGTAGGCAGGTTCGCCTGGCTCGGCGCTTTGCACCAATTCCACTCGCATCAGGGCACGGTCGCCGGGGGCGGGGGCGGGCGATTTTTTTTGCCTGGCCTTGGCCAAGACCAGGATGTGCGGCGCCGGCCCTTGGCCGATGTCCCATTCGGCCGGCGCGGCAAGGAGATCGCCGTCGCGGTCACGCGCGATCATATCAGCGAGAACGACCCCCTGTAGAAGGCCAGGCTTATGCAAACTTTTGCGCCTCCTTTCGATAGCGCCATCGGCTTCGAGGTCTTTCAGCATGCCTTTAAGGGCGATCCTCGCGGGGCCTTTGACATTGAAAGCACGAGCGATTTCCCGTTTGCCGATTTTGGCTTGCACCTTGCCGCCCAAGCCGCCGCGCGCGCGGGCGACGAAGGCCAGGATTTCGTCCCGCGACGGCAGACCTTTATCGCGCGATTCGTCAAGCACTCGCGTGCCATCCTCGACATTTTGGCCGGCTTCGTTGGCACCGGCGGCTTTTCTCACGCGCGCTTAACCTTTTTCGCTTTTTGCGGCGGCGGTTTGGTGGCCAATTTTCGTGCCGCCGCCGCCTTTGCGGTTGTTTTCGGCGCGGCTCGCATGATTTTTTTGGCCCGCGATCTTGTGCCCGCCTCCTGCTTATCCTCGATCAAGCGGATGGCCTCTTCAAGCGTGATCGTTTCGGGCGACATTCCGCCTTTCAAGGTCGCATTGGTGTTGCCGCGATTGACATAGGGTCCGAAGCGTCCCGCGCGCACGGTTACCGGTCCGCCCGTCGGATGCGCGCCAAGCAGGCGGCCTTGCATGCCAGCATTCCCCCCTTTCCCGGCAGCTTTCGCGGCGATAAGCGCAATCGCATCGTCGAGCGTTAACCTGGTGGCGTCGGCATCGCGCGGCAGTGTCGCGTTGATCTTGCCATGATTGACATAGGGGCCGTACCGCCCAGCTTTGACCACGACCTCGCCGCCTGCCGGATGTTCGCCAAGCACGCGGGCGGGCGCGCTCGCGGCGTCGCCGAACCGCCGGCCGGTCAAGCCGCTTTCCTTGGCGACGATGAGGTCGATCGCGCGATTTTCGCCGATGCTCAGAATGTCGTCGTCCTTGCCGAGGCTCGCATAGGTCTTGCCGTGCTGGACGTAGGGACCAAAGCGGCCAATCCCGGCCAGGATTGGGTCCTTTGTCTCTGGATGCCGGGCGATCTCGCGCGGCAGCGAAAGCAGGCCGAGTGCCTGATCCATGGTGAGTTCGCGCGAATCGATGTTCTTGGGCAGCGAGACCCGCTTTGGCTTTTCACCCTCGCCCTGTTGCACATAGGCGCCAAACCGGCCGTCGCGCAGGGTGATCTCCTCTCCCGACGCCGAGTCCTGGCCCAAAATCCCGGCACCGGCCCGCTCGCCATTGGCGGCGGCATCCGCGCTTGTGTCCGCCAAGGTGCGAGTGAATTTGCAGTCGGGATAATGCGAGCAGCCAATGAAGGCGCCGAATTTGCCAAGTTTCAGCGATAGTTGGCCGGTGCCACAGGACGGACATCCGCGCGGGTTCGAGCCATCTTCCTTGGCGGGGAAAATATGCGGCCCCAAAAGCTCGTTCAGACTGTCTAGCACTTCCGTCGTGCGCAGGTCTTTGATGCCCGCCAGCGCGGCGGAAAAATCCACCCAAAAATCGCGCAGCACCTGCTTCCAGTCGAGCTCATGGTTGGAGACGAGGTCGAGTTTCTCCTCAAGCGCGGCGGTGAAGTCGTAGCC
>JBOHJU010000047.1:0-12756 GCA_050728755.1 Methylocella sp. | reverse complement strand
GCCGGCACTGCTGATGGCCTGTGTCGGTTCGGTGACGCTGGAACGCAGTCTCAATCCGGCCTTCATGCAAGATGGACGCGGCTTTGTGCAAAACACAATCGACGCCGCGCGGCTGTTTCGAGAAGGTCAATGCAAGTCGCTGCTCCAGGAGGCACGGCTAACCGCGTCCGATCTCGATCGCGGCAAGCTCATGTTTGAGGTGGACCGTCCGTTGTTTCGTGAGTTTTTCACGTCAAGGGCGCGGTTTCTTGGCTTCACCGCCGCGGCTCTCATGAAGTCCGACGGCACGGTCGTCGAGCGGGTGGACACCGGCGCCGTGGTTGGCAATGCCGTCGTCCGTCCGGAGCCTAGCGACTTCGACGACGCAAAAAAAAACGAGCCCTTGTGCCTGATCCTCGATCAAGGCCGGACTTTCGTCGCCTTACGGGCGCTCCTTTCTTTCCAGGACACGTTTTTGTATGTGTCCAGGCCGGTCGATCCGTTCACGGTGGAGTTTCCGCGCCAAGCCGCCAAGCTCGTCGCGCTCTATGACGATTTCGATAATCACCGGCGCGGCATAAGGATCGCTTTCGCGACGATGTTCGTCCTGATCGCCCTCATCATGCTTTTGTCCGCGACCTGGCTCGGACTTTCTTTTGCTGACAGTCTCGTGGCGCCGATAAGGCGCTTGATCGCGGCGACCGACGAGGTCGCCTCCGGCAATCTCCACGTTCAGGTTGCGGTGCGTAGGTCCGAGGGCGATCTTGCCCATCTCGGCGAAACCTTCAACAAAATGACCTCCGAACTGAGCCTGCAGCAGCACCGGCTCATCGCGGCGAGCAAGCTCATCGACGAGCGGCGGCTCTTCACCGAGGCGGTTCTCTCCGGTGTTCCGGTCGCCGTCGTGGGCATCGGTCCGGAAGGCGAAATTACCGTGCTCAATCCGTCCGCTGAGAAATTGTTCCCGCAAAGCGGCGAAACGGCCGCACGGATCGCGGGTCAATCGATCACAACCGTGCTGCCGGAACTAGAGGACATGCTGGCCGGCGCGCGTTCCGGTCAATCCCGGCTGGTCCAAGGACAAATTTCGCTTTCCCGCGGCGGCCTCGATCGTCTTTTCAACGTGAGCATCACCAGCGAGCCGAGCGAACGCGCCGACAAGAGCTATGTCGTGACGCTCGACGATATTACCGACCTCGTGACCGCGCAGCGAACGGCGGCCTGGGCCGATGTCGCTCGCCGGATCGCGCATGAAATTAAAAATCCCCTGACCCCAATCCAGCTATCCGCGGAACGGCTGAAACGGAAATACGGACGTGTGATCGAGCAAGACCGCGACGTTTTCGATCAGTGCACCGATACCATCGTCCGGCAAGTCGACGACATCAAACGCATGGTCGACGAATTTTCGTCTTTCGCGCAGATGCCGAAGCCCCGCCTGGAAAGCGGCGACGTTGGCGAATGCGTGCGCCAGGTCCTGTTCCTGATACGGGTCGCGCATCCCGACATATTGTTTGAAGACCGGCTGCCGCAAGGCCCGGTCCTGGTCCCCTTCGACCGGCGGCTTTTGGCCCAAGCCTTGACGAACATCATTAAGAACGCAACCGAAGGGATTGCCGCGCACACGAGCGAAACCGGCGTCCAAGGCAAGATATCCGTGGCGGTCGCGGTTGCGGGGCGCGGCGTCAACATCGACGTGATTGACAACGGCAAGGGTTTTCCCAAGGAGAATCGGCAAAGGCTCCTCGAACCCTACATGACGACCCGCGCCGACGGGACCGGGCTTGGCCTTCCGATCGTCGCCAAAATTCTCGCCGATCACGGCGGCGGGCTCGAATTGCGGGATGCACCAAGCGGGCGCGGTGCCTGGGTCAGGCTGTATTTTCCTTTGTGGCAGGATCCCGGCGGGCATGATCATCCCGGGGATTTCGACAAAACCATGGCCGCCGATACCGGAAGGGGAGGATGAAGAAATTCATGGCGAGCGATATTCTGATAGTCGACGACGAAGCGGACATCCGCGAAATTGTTTCCGGGATATTGGTGGACGAAGGCCATGGCACCCGCACGGCCAAGAATTCCGACGAGGCGTTGACCGCGATTGCCGCCAGACGCCCAACCCTCGTCTTTCTCGATATTTGGCTGCAAGGCTCGAGACTCGACGGCTTGCAGTTGCTGAAGGTCGTCAAGGAGCAGAACCCGAAGCTGCCGGTCGTCATGATTTCCGGTCACGGCAATATCGAGACGGCGGTCTCGGCGATAAAACTCGGCGCCTATGATTTCATCGAAAAGCCGTTCAAGGCGGACCGCCTTGTGCTGGTCGCCGAACGCGCGCTCGAAGCCTCGCGACTGAAGCGCGAGGTCACCGAGTTGCGCACAAGGGCCGGCGGAGCCAACCTGATCGTTGGCAAATCATCCGTGATCAACCAGTTGCGTCACGTCATCGAGCGTGTCGGGCCGGCCAATTCGCGGGTTTTGATCACCGGTTCGCCCGGCGCGGGCAAGGAACTCGCCGCCCGCTGCATCCATGACGCATCGGCTCGCGCCGACGGCCCTTTCCTCACCATAAACTCGGCGACGATCGCGCCGGAAACGATGGAAATGGAATTGTTTGGAACCGAAGCCAAGGAGGGAAGCGGCCGCAAGGTTGGCGCGCTCGAGGAAGCCCACGGCGGCACGCTTTACCTCGACGAAATCGCCGATATGCCCAAGGAGACCCAGGGCAAGATCCTGCGGGTGCTAGTGGAGCAGAATTTTGTCCGTGTCGGAGGCGCGACCCGCGTTTACGTCGATGTTCGCATCATCTCGTCGAGCTCGCGCGATCTCGCCGCGTTGATCGCCGATGGTTCGTTCCGCGAAGATCTTTTCCATCGTCTCGCCGTCGTGCCGGTTCGCGTCCCCTCGCTTAGCGAACGCCATGAAGATATTGCCGAACTCATCGCTTTTTTCATGGAGCAGCTGTCGGCGACAACCGGCATGCCGCGGCGTAAGATCGCCGACGACGCGATGGCGGTTCTGCAATCGCACGATTGGCCCGGCAATATCAGGCAATTGCGCAACAACGTGGAGCGGTTGATGATCCTCGCGGCCGGCGAGCCCGAGGCGGCGGTTACCGCGGATATGCTGCCCTCCGAAATCGGCGCGCTCGTTCCTTCGACGCCGAATGGCCCCGGCGGCGAAAAGCTGATGAACCTTCCATTGCGGGAAGCGCGCGAAGTCTTCGAGCGTGAATATTTGATCGCCCAGATTAACCGGTTCGGCGGCAACATTTCGCGCACCGCCGAATTCGTCGGCATGGAGCGCTCGGCTCTGCATCGCAAGCTAAAGTTGCTTCAGGTCGACTGAGCATGATCTTGGCAAGGGGAAATGAGCCCTACGGCCACGAATTCAAAAAACCCGGTCGGGTTTGAACCAATACGGATCGCAGCCTCGCGCATGGCGGACACGGCCAATCGGGCGATGCGCTGCCTGCAAAGGCCTTGACCGGCACAAGCCGCGCCCCAAATTTTTATTGCTGGCTTATCTGGGTGCTCCTCACGTCGTGAACGCCCGAAAAGGCCCAGCGTAAGCCTGCACGTGGCAACCATGATCGCAATCGCGAATACCGGCGCCGTGGTCAGGGGGGAGTGCGGATTTGGCGGCGCGCGAGCACGGCCACTCGACGCTTCCGGCCGGATAGTGTCATATAGCCCAAAGCCTGCGGCAGTCTTGGCCGGAAACGCGGACCGCGGCATGGTTTTGCGCATAGTGCGTCCACTCAAATCTTTGGAGAATAGGCCATGAACATGCGTGATCTCATTCCTTGGACCCGGAGCCAGGATCTCCTCCCGGAGCTTTTCCGCGACGAAAGATCGAGCCCGTTTCTCACATTGCACCGTGAAATGAACCGCCTTCTGGAAGAAGCCTTTCGCGGCTTTGCCTCTACTTCGCTGGCCGGGCGCCGGACGGATTTCGTGAACTCCGCCTGGCCGAAGCTCGAAGTCGCCGAAACCGAAAAGCAAATCACGGTCTCGGCGGAAATCCCCGGCATGGAGGACAAAGACGTCGAGGTCCTCTTGAACGACGGCAATCTGATCCTTCGCGGCGAAATGAAATCCGAGACGGAGGACAAGGAGCGTCAGTTCAGCGAACGTTTCTATGGCCGCTTCGAACGGCAAATTCCGGTCGGCATGGACATTGACGAAAGCAAGATCGAGGCCTCGTTCAAGAACGGCATTCTTAAGGTCATCTTGCCGAAAACCGAGCGAGCGCAGACCAAGGCAAAACGGATTGCCATCAACAGCCCAACCAAACACTGATGCTTGATCCTCGGGGGTCATGGGAGGAACCGGCACTTCCTGCCGCATGAAATCAGCGGCAGGAAAGCCGGGCGCATCTCCGGGCCGGCACGCAAGCGTTGCTCGCTGCGGCGGTCCGGCGGAACCGTCGGCCGATGTTCGTAAACGCGCAGCCGCCCTCACACAAACGCGATGATGACGGCATCGACGGCGATGGAGTCGCCTGGCTGAACGTGTATTTTCTCAACTGTGGCATCGAATTCGGCGCAAAGAGCGGTTTCCATTTTCATCGCCTCGATGATGCACAGAGTTTCGCCGGTCCTGACCGTCTGCCCGGCAGCCGCAGAGATCGATTTGACGAGGGCAGGCATCGGAGACCGCAGCAATTTCGAGCCTCCGGCGGCTTTTTTCTCCGGCATGAGCAGGGCAAGGTCCGCCTCCCGCGGCGCGTAGACGCGCGCATCCGCGGCAAAGCCGCCGTGCGCCAAATTGTAGCCGTTGAGAATGCGGCGGAGTTGAACCGCGACCCTTTCGCCGTCGATCGTACCATTCCAAACTGGCTGACCTGGGAACCAATCGGAACCGCAGATATGCACGTGTCCGGTCTTCGCAAATCGCAACGCCAGCCCTTCGTCCGCGTGATCGAGCGTCACGTCATGACGCTTTTTGCCGAGCATGACCGAACGCTCGCACGTAAAACGGACTGGCCGCGCGGGGCGCATCTGGCCCGAGATCGCACGCTTGCGTACCTGCATCACATGATCGGCGGCCGCCGCGACGCTCGCGAATAGATGCGCGTTTTCGCCTTCCGGCGCGAGCGGAGTAAACCCACCCGGGTATTCCTTGGCGATGAAGCCGGTCGAGAGTTCGCCCGCTCGAAAGCGTTTGTGCGCCATCACGGCGGCGAGAAAAGCAATATTGTTGGCGACACCCTCGACGACGAACGAATCGAACGCTTGCGTCTGCGCTTTTATGGCGCCCATACGATCAGGAGCATGGGTCACGATTTTCGCGATCAGCGGATCGTAATGGATGGAGATCTCGCTGCCTTCGCGGACGCCTGAATCGATGCGCAGTGTCACCCCGTCGCGATCGCCTGGAGCCGGGGGCCGGTAAGTCTTGAGCCGCCCGGTCGAGGGCAAAAAATTCCGCGCCGGATCTTCGGCAAGGACCCGGCTTTCGATCGCGCATCCTTGGAGATGCACGCCGGCCTGACCGGCCGGCAATTTCTCGCCGGAGGCTAACCGGATCATCTGTTCGACGAGGTCGATGCCGGCGACAAGTTCGGTCACGGGATGCTCGACCTGCAACCGCGCGTTCATTTCGAGGAAATAGAAATTTTTGTCTTCGCCAACGATAAATTCTACGGTGCCGGCCGAATCGTAGTTGACCGCCTCGGCCAGCGCAATCGCCGATTCGCCGATCCTGCGGCGCGTTTCCTCATCGACGAAGGGAGAGGGAGCTTCCTCGATTACCTTTTGATGGCGGCGTTGGATTGAACATTCGCGTTCGCCAAGATGGATGACGTTTCCGTGCTTGTCGCCCAACACTTGAACTTCAATATGGCGCGGATCGGGGATAAACTTCTCGAGGAAGATCCGGCCTTCGCCGAAAGCGGATTTCGCTTCCGACCGCGCGCGGGCAAAGTTTTCCGCGATCTCCTTGCGCGCGGAGACGACGCGCATCCCCCTGCCGCCGCCGCCGGCTGCAGCCTTGATCATCACCGGATAGCCGATGGCATCGGCGATCCTCGCAGCTTGCGTTATATCGTCGATGGCGCCGGAAAATCCGGGCACGGTCGCGACACCTGCAGATTGAGCCAGTTTCTTCGATTCGATTTTGTCGCCCATCGCCTCGATGGCCTTCGGGTTTGGGCCAACGAAAGCAATGTTGTTTGCGTCTAATGCGCGCGCGAACGCCGCCTGCTCCGACAGAAAACCGTAGCCCGGATGCACCGCCTCGGCGCGCGTCGCTTTGCAGGCCGCGACAATGCTTTCGATGACGAGATAGCTTTCCGCCGCGGGCGGCGGACCGATCCGCACGGCGTCGTCCGCCATATCCACATGCGGCGCGTCCTTGTCGGCGTCGGAATAGACGGCAATTGTCGCAATTCCCATTCGCCGCGCCGTCGCAATCACCCGGCAGGCGATCTCGCCACGGTTCGCGATAAGGATTTTTTTGAACACCGAAGGGCCCGGAACAGAGGCACGCGCGTCTGGACATGCCACCACGCGATATCGCCGCTAGCGCTTGTAGGCGAGTACGGCGGGCGCGTCCATCGCGCAAAATAAGGGGACAGGGGCTCGACAAACTGAACGCATTTATAGCGCCGCTGCCCGGCAATATTGCAGCTAGCACATTAATACAGCTTGAAGCACTGGCCCGCCTTCGCCCGGTTCCGGGCCGACCGCCGCATCCGCCGCTCCAGCGCCGCCGCCGTATGGGCCGCGCGCCACATCGCCACCCGCCGAGACAATTGGACATTCGCGGGCTCGGACGGGGGGCGCGGCTGGTCTACGCGCCGATCGAGGCCCGCGAATTGAACGACGCCGATCGCCAGCCTGACTGGCTCGCGTTCTCGCGAAGCCGCGGGAAAGGGCGCGATGAATGGCCGCCCTGCAATTGCACGCTGCGTCAGCGTGCAATCGCGGAAGCAATTTGAGCCGCAGCGGCGGCGATCCATCCGAAAATAGCAGCGGCGCGGGCCGGATGGATACCTGATTCGGGTATTGCGAATCAGATGTTGATCGAGAGCCCTAACGCTGCCGCGGGCTTAGAGCCGGCCCGTCCTAGGCCGCAACATTGGTCGCTCAGCGGAACGGACAGGCTGTTCTAACGCAAATCCGAAAGAATCACCGAATTGTCGGAGCCGATAATCTTGGTCCGCACAAGCGCGTCGCCGTCGAACCACACCTCGCGCGCGAAGTCTCCGGTCAGCGTGTCGGCGATTTTGTAGTGATGGACCTCACGCAGGACGCCTTGAATGGTCAAGGTTTCGTTGCCCAGATCGGTAACCTCGATCGACAGACGTTTGCCGGTGTCGGGATCGAAAGCGTCGAATCGGTGGATCGCGTCTTTGCCCCATATATTTTCCGGCACTGCCGTCTTTGGCAGATCGCTATGCTTGCCGTCGGCGTCCATGCTCAGCTTGTCGGGCCCGGCCGTGACGTCGACAGAATGTTTTGTGCCATTGTCGTTGGTTCGCGATTTAAAGGCGATGAGTTGACCGTTTTTCCAGGTTTCGTTGCAGGAATGTTCGTAACGATAGGCCTCGACGAACATTACCTTGACCGAAACGTCGGACTTGATCTTGACCGTCGTCGTATCGTTATGACGCTCGATGTCGATCGTGTCGGTGCCGATTTTGTCACCTCCGCGGACGATGTCGAAGACCTTATGGATCTTGGCCGCGGCAGCAGCCTTGTCGGCGCGCGCCGGCGCCATCGATAGGGCGAAGAGAGTTAGGAAAAGGGCGATTGTTCGCATGATGATCACCATTTTTAAGGACTGCTTGCGACATTACATCGTAAAAGCGCCAGTAATGAGACAAAGGCGTTTGTCTGCGGAGTGCCGCGGAGCTAGCTTACGATCCCGCTCCGCCCTCGCCATCCGCCCGGTCACCCCCGGGCATGTTCCGCAATCGCCTGAAACGCGGCGCAGACGACGCCTACGACCATGCGCCTATCCATGCACCAACGCTGAATCAAGGCCACCCTATTTGTGTCGATTTGCGGTCTTTCCACCAAAATCGTGTCCCCTCTGAAATCGAATAAGTGATTCGCCTTGCGCGAACATCGCGACAGCCGGGCCAGAGGCGGGCCATGCCTTCTCTCGCCCATACGAAGTTAGCCGGTGCGGTAAGTTTGCCCGCGCTTGCGAAGGTTTATTTTGACAATCGCTGCCTGATGCAAACGCGGGAAAGGTCACGCGCTTCCTAAGTTAAGCCTCGGGTCAAGTCGGAAGTTTGGCCTAGCGTTCGGCGTTCTTTTCGCGATCTTTGGCCGTTGGCCGTGTTGGCCATTGCTTCACCACGCCGGATCGCTTAAACTTGTTCCTCTGTCCACCACCATCTTGGCCGTCGCACTTAGTCGCCCTATTGCCTGATGCCGCTGAATCGCGGACGGACCAGCTGGATCTCGCCTCGAACCGAACCCCCGGCCCCGCCGTCATGGACAATTTTGTTTTTTGGGGCAGGCGTCCGGCTTGGCTTTCGTCCGCGTAGGAAAGGCGACGATCTTCCGCGGATTAAAATGAATCCCCAAGCCGGAACCAAATGGATCGAGCGTGAACCTCCAAGTCCCGCGCCCGACTCCATGAATAAGCAGTTTTGAGGAGAAAAAAATGTCAATTCTTGCCGAGCTTTTCGAGTTCCTAGGGACGCGGAAAAAATTCTGGCTGCTGCCTCTACTGGTGCTATTCCTGATCTTTGGCGGCTTATTTGTGCTGAGCCAAGGCTCGGTCGTAGCACCTTTTATCTATACGCTTTTTTGAGGGTCCGGAGATGCCCATCGTTGGCGTTCCCGCATTCTCGGGCCGCCGCGATGCTCCGCGACGGCGGAATCGTCGCAGCGATGCAGGAAGAGCGCTTCACCCACAAGAAACGCTGGCCTGGCTTTCCCGCCAACCCGATAGCCTACCGTCTGGCGGAGGCCAAGGCCGGCGCCGGCTCTCTCGGGAGCGAGCGCACGGGTGCCACGCAATAACTGGACGGCACGCGCGGCGCCTATGTGGGGCCGACTTACGAACAAACCGGTATCGAGTGGCGGCTTTCGGAAAGCGGCGCCGTCTTCGGCGTTATCGGCGATGCCGGGCTGATCGAGCAAACGGTGGAAAGCCCAAGCTCAGGTCCAAGCCGGTAGGCTGACGCCATGCGGTCGCCGTGATCCAGGGACCAGGCTCTTCAATTTCATTGCCCTCGTGCACGGTCAGACGATATCCGAGATGCTCGAAACACGGTACGATCGCATCTTTCCGTCGCCATGATGCGATTGGCATCGCACCTCGCCAAAATTTGCCGAATCAGACTGACGGATTTTCCGCCGGTCAGCGCATTCCTGCAACCAGAATCCCGGGCATGTGATTTTCGATGTAATCTTTGAGCATCGAGGCCTTGAGGCGATTCGCCAACGGCGTTGGATGGCCGTCGCCTTTGATGCGAATTGTGGGGTCGGCGGCTTCCTCTTGGGCAAGCGAAACATCCACGACCGTGCAGCCGCTATCCCGCAGCCTCTGGACGATCTCGTCGTCGCTGAACCCCGTTCCCTCCAGAAAGCCATGGTCCGGGATATAATTGATGAGAGTCGCGACGCCGTATTTTTCGTGGGCGAGATTCACCGCGGCGACCAGGATTCTAATCCATAGATCGACGTCATCGTGCGTGGCCCGCTGAAGATAAGGCTCGATGAAAAAACGATAGGAAGCCATGTCCTCGAGCCATTCCCGAAGCCGCAGGCGCAAGCCTTCGTAGCAGGCTCCCTTCAATGCGACCTGGCCGTTCTCCAGCATATATCGAGGCCCCGAGCGCACCCATGGGGATTTACAAGCTGTTCGCTCGGCATGTTCGGGCATCGTCGTAAATATGAAAAGCCGCGGCTGCGCGCCGATCACGCCATCGAAACGGCCTGTCTGCAATTCCGCCAAGAATTGCTGCGGTGCATAGGCAGGAAATCCAAGATTGAGCACTCTTTGCTTGCGGCCGAGCAAATCCGCGAAGACCTGTGGCAGCGTGTCAGCATCGTTCAGACCCATTCCAAAGATAAACGAATCGCCAAAAAAAACGATCGCCGGGCCGGTCTCGGCCGAGCGGGTCTCGCGCAAAAGATTCGAATCGATCGTGTAATCCGCTCTGTAAATCAGGGCACCGGATTTCGAATCTGTTTTTTCGGTATGGAAGCGTCCGGCATGTGCAGGCCCCCAGCCGATGATGGGCTGGGAAGCAAACAAGCCGTTCGTTACGAGCAAGTCCCTGCTCTCTAAAACCGTGGCCGTGGCTTCGACAATGGATAGGCCGAGGGCGAGCGAGGCCAAAACGACAAAGCCGTCGCGTAACTTGCCGCGCAGCAGCGACGCCATGCCGGCCAAAGCCAAGAAGGCAAGGATAAAAGTGGCTAGCCGGAAATACGTGGAAGGATGGCGCGCCTCCATGAGCGCCATGAGGCCGAGCAGGATCAGTATAATTGCATAGCGCGACTTTACGGAGAGCATGCGACTCATAGGCAAAACCGCACCTTGCGCGTTGGCCTTCGCGGGAAATGCTTGCGAAGCTTGACGAACGGTACTTGGGCCCGTCACTCGGATGCCGCGCGCAATATCCTCGGCATCTGCCGGCCGATGTAATTCTCAATCATGACGGCGCGGGCGCGGTTTGCAAATGGCGTCGGATGGCCATCGCCTGGGATGCTGATCAAGGCACCACGGGCTTCCTCTTCAGCAAGCGACGCATCGATAACGATTGCCCCGCCCTCCCGCAGCCGTGCGATGATGGAGTCGTCGCTAAAGCCGGTCCCGGCGAGATAATCCTCGCTCGCCCGGAGGCGGAGATAGGGGATGAGCGTCGCGACGCCGTATTTCTCCTTGGCGAGGCTCACGGCGGCGAGCAGGATCCTGACATAAAGATCGACATCGTCGTGGCTCAACTTGTGGCGGAGGGGCTCGACCATCAAACGATATGAGGCTGTGTTCTGGAGCCATTCCCGCAGCCATAGGCTCGGTCCTTCGTTGCAGGCGCCCTTGAACACGATTTGGCCGCTCTCGAGCGCATAGAGCGGCGCGTGGGGCGTCCAATACTCCTTGCAAGCGGTGCGCTCGGCGTGCCAGGCCGCGGTCAGGAAAATAAAGAGCCGCGGCCGCGGGCCGATCACGGGATCGAAGAAGCCCGTTTCCAATTCGCGCAGGAATTGCTGCGGTCCATAGCCGGTGAAGCCGAGATTGAGAACCCGCTCTTTGCGGTCGAGCAGATCCGCGAAAGCCTGAGGCATTGTTTCGGCATCATTCACGCCATCGCCGAAGGTAAATGAATCGCCGAAAAAGACGATCGCCGGACCCTTTTCGCCGGAGGCGGTCTGGCGAAGGAGATTGGCATCGATCGTGTAATCTGCAAGATAGATGACGGCGCCGGTTTTCGGGTCCCGCCTCTCGGCATGGAAGCGCCCCGGATGTTCCGGTCGCCAGCCGATAACCGGCCGGCCAACCGACCAGCCTTTTGTAACATTTCTCAAGGTTTTGGGTTCAAGAAGAGTGGCTACGCCCTCAACCACGCATAGGCCAAAGGCGAGCGAAGCCAAAACAACAAGACCATTGCGCCATTTTCCGCGCAGCAGCGACGCCAAATCGGCAAAAACCAAAAAGGCGACGAAGAAAGTGAACAGCTGAAAGGCGGGCACAGGATGGCGCGCCTCCAGCCAACCCATGAACGCAAGCAAGACCGGTATTGCGGCAAGCCGCGGCATCAACAAGAGCTTTCTGGCCATCGCTGCCGGATCGAGCAATTGACTGGTTGTCCCATCCTCGTAAACACGAGTTTTAACGTGCGCGGCAAGCCCATCGCTTGCAGCCCGGAAGAAGCATTTGCTTGCCCCAAGGGGACCGGGACCGCGTTTCTCGCGGCTGGAAACTGCATTCTTCACAAAGACCACTAAACCCCCGCGCTCGCCCGCGATTATTACGAACGCTTTCGAACCAGACCGGCGGCTTTTGCGCCAGTCAGTGCACTCCCGCAACCAGAATCCCAGGCATGTGATTTTCGATGTAATCTCTAATTATGGAGGCCCTGAGGCGGTTCGCCAATGGCGTTGGATGGCCGTCGCCTTTGATGGCGAGTGCGCCGGCGGCTGTCTCTTTCGCGAGCGAAACATCCACGACCATGGCGCCGCCATCCCGCAGCCTTTGGACGATCGCGTCATCGCTGAAACCCGTTCCCTTGAGATAGCTGGGGGCGATGATATAAGGGGCGAGAGTGGCGACGCCGTATTTTTCCTTCGCCAGGTTCACCGCGGCAAGCAAGATCCTGATATAGAGTTCCACGTCTTCGTGCGTAAGCTTCTGAAGATAAGGCTCAATGAACAACCGATAGGAAGCCGTGTTCTCGAGCCATTCCCGCAGCCGCAGGCGCAAGCCTTCGTAGCAGGCGCCCTTCAACGCGACCCGGCCGTTCTCCAGCGCGAATCGAGGCCCCCACCGCACCCAAATGGGTTGGCAAGCTGTTCGCTCGGCATGCCCGGCAAACGTCATGAAAACGAAAAGCCGCGGCCGCGCGCCGATCACGCCGTCGAAACGGCCCGTCTGCAATTCCGCCAAGAATTGCTGCGGTCCATAGCCGGAAAAGCCAAGATTGAGCACTCTTTCCTTGCGTCCTAGCAAATTCGCGAAGATCTGCGGTAACGTGTCGGCATCGTTCAGACCTTCTCCGAACGTAAAGGAATCGCCAAAAAAGACGATCGTTGGGCCGGTCTCGGCCGAATGGGTCTCACGCAAAAGATTTGAATCGATCGTGTAATCCGCC